>JAHEHB010000366.1 GCA_024644775.1 Deltaproteobacteria bacterium | reverse complement strand
GACAAATGGATGTCCGATAAGACCGCTAATGGATATCCGGCAAAACAAATTGTCGATGACATCAAAGCGCTTATTAAGAAACATAAATAATGTCGGTTCTTGAAAAAATCAGCCAATACGCCAGTCGGGTTCTGATATTAGTTGCCGGTGTTTTTTTGATTTTTATGATTGTACTGACATGCGCCAACATATTGCTTCGCGTTGTATGGTTACCGATTCGAGGGACCTACGAATTGATGGGTTTTATGGGGGCAATTCTTACATCCTTTGCCCTGGGGTATACACAGATCAAACGGGGACACATTTCCGTGAACGTTCTGGTAAACAGCTTTTCAGAAAAAACGCGTGATGTACTGTATTTTATCAACAACACGGTTTGCATGGTCTTTTTTTCAATCGCGGCGTGGAAAATATCCGATAAAGCCGCTACGCTCAGACATACCGATGAAGTCTCGGAGACGCTTCGGATTATCTATCATCCGTTTACTTATGGTGTTGCATTGGGATGTGGCGTGCTCGCCCTGGTGTTCTTTCTGGATATGGTCCGAATCATATATCCGAACGCCGACAAAGCGAAGCCAAATAGTTGAACTTTGAAAATCGTTCCTCAATTATTCAATCGTTTGGACATTTAAGAAATTGATTGTACCAAAATTGTTAATAGCCCAAGCGTAGAAGGATACATGACGTATGGCCTGGGTCGGTATCACCGGAATTGTAATTCTGCTTGCAGTCATGTTTTTTCTCGGGATGCCTGTGGGAGTGGCGATGGGTGTGGTCGGATTCTGTGGGTTTTGCTATGTTGTTTCCGTAAAGGCCGGTCTCAGTATGGTCAGCTCCGTTCTTTGGTCGACGTTTTCAAAATACGGACTGACCGTCATTCCATTATTTATCTTCATGGGACAGATTGCGTTTTATTCCGGTGTGAATGAAAAACTGTATAATGCCGCCTATCGCTGGATTGGCCATATCCGGGGGGGTATTGCAATGGCGACGATTATGGCCTGTGCTGCATTTTCGGCCATCTGTGGTTCGAATACGGCGACAGCCGCGACGATGACCACTGTTGCATTGCCGCAGATGAAAAAGTACCGGTACAACCTCATGTTCAGTACAGGAGCCGTTGCATGTGGATCGACCCTCGGAGTTGTCATTCCTCCGAGTGTTGTTCTGATTGTCATCGGACTCTCTACTGAACAATCGATTGCAAAGCTTTTTTATGGCGGGATAGGAGCAGGCATTTCATTGGCCATTCTCTTAATGCTCAGCGTCTATCTTTTATGTCGAATCCGTTCGGATTGGGGACCCGTCGGCCCGAAAAGCAGCTTGCAGGAAAGAGTGCTTTCTCTTTCCGGTACCGTAGAAATGTTGCTCCTTTTCTTATTGGTGATGCTCGGGTTGTTCTTCGGGTTTTTCACCCCAACGGAAGCCGGCGCCGCGGGTTCTTTTTTTGCCGTCGTGATTACCGTTGCACAGCGTCGGTTATCCTGGAAAGGATTTCTTGCATCCGTCATGGATACGCTGAAAATTTCATGCATGGTTATTATGATAGTGGCTGGTGCGATGGTATTCGGACGTTTCCTGGCGGTAACACGGATTCCCTTTGACGTGGCTTCCTGGGTTGTGGATCTCCCGATTCCAAAAACGGCGGTAATGGCGATTATTTTTGGAATCTATGTTTTGGGGGGCGCGGTGATGGATGCCCTTGCGTTGCTATTGATCACAATACCCATCTTTTTCCCGGTCTCCCAAACGCTGGGTTATGATCCGATCTGGTTCGGTGTAACCATTACCGTTATCACCACATTGGGAGCTGTGACACCACCGGTGGGGGCGACCACTTACGTGGTAGCAGGAATGGCGGAAGATATCACCCTTGAAGAAGTATTTAAAGGGGTGGTGTTTTTTTTGCCTGCTTATATCATCTGCGTGATGATCTTGATGATGTTTCCTGAAATCGTTGTTTTCCTGCCGAATTTAATACAATAGTCGTTATTAGAAATTTTTTAAAAAAATTTAAAAAAAATAAAAAAATTACTTGATTCCATGAAACAAAGCTGATAAAAGCCTGCGCGTATTACCTTGAATCACGGGATCCTGATGCGGTTCTGAGAAAGTTGTGTTCATGTTGCCCTGTCCCGTGATTCGTTTAAATAGCCCGGGTCGCGACAATTGAACTGTGCGAGTAAAGGTAGCCTCACACTTCTGCGACCCGGGCATTTTTTTTGGTTTAAATGGGGCTTTGTTCAAAACTTACGCCGGCTTTGACACCTATCTGATTCGTGGCACCGATGTCGAAGCGCCTGGTGATTTGAGACTTTGCCGACGCAGTACCGTTGCGATGGCTGGCGTGTCTATCCTCCGATACTGGACATATGGCTCGAAACGGGTCGGGATTCCGAGTCGATCAGTTGATGTCGAGAGGGTTTGTGACGAACCGCCTCTAGTATAATGTCTGACAACTCGGTGTCGCTACATCCTTTTCGAAGCGGACCTTTTAGGTCGAATTGATCTTCTGAAAGCAGGCAGGTTCTGAGCTGACCACTCGCTGTTAGCCTCAGACGGTTGCAGGTATTGCAGAAGTGGCGGCTTAATGCGCTGATAAATCCGATTTCTCCTTTTGCCCCTTTGAATTTGTATCGTTCCGCGGGACCGTCATTCGCGCCATTGTCAATAGGAATCAGCTCTCCCAAACTACGGACTCGTTCTTTAATTTCAGGTGTCAGCAATGGCATATCCACAAATGGCCTGGTAATTCCCATGGGCATGTATTCGATAAACCGTATATGAAAGGAATTTTCAAAAGATAATTTGGCGAAACTTGTTAATTCATCATCATTTACTGTTCTAAGCGCAACGACGTTTAACTTTATGGGATCAAAGCCAACCGCTTCTGCCAATCGGATGCCTTCCCACACACGATCGAATTGGTCATACCCGGTTATCTTTAAATACTTCACCCGATTCAGCGTATCCAAGCTGATATTAATCCGTTTGATGCCGGTGGATCTTATTTTTTGAATGTGATTTTTTAGGGAAACGGCATTTGTCGTAATAGCGATATCCGAAAGCCCACTAATTCTCGTTAATTCCTTTAGAAAACCGCAGACACCTTTTCGAACAAGCGGTTCACCTCCGGTCACCCGAACCTTCGTAATCCCCAAGCCGACGCTCACTCTAACAAGCCGTAGGATTTCTTCATATGTTAAGATCTCCTCATGACTTAGCTTGGTGACCCGATCCTGTGGCATACAATAGACGCACCGGAGATTGCATCGATCCGTTATCGATATACGCAGGTAGTTTAAACGGCGATTATATTTGTCAATCAAATTGGATGCTGGCAACGTTACTGGATCCTTTCACGGCTCGCCGCGGGCGTGCAATATCGAATTTTTCACAATATTCCGGAATTTCAATCATCGGCGGCCTTTCGACTCCCTCTACTTTGTAAACGTCCGGTTCGTATTCATTTCGAATGAGGTTGTATTGGATCATCTCATGGAAGAGTTGTTTCTTCATATCGATGCGTCCGAGTTTTTCAATCCTCCTGAAAAACGTTTGGAGAATGGAAAAAGACATTTTCCCCAATGCTTTGGTGTCTTGATTTCTGTGTATGCGGCGTTCCAGATCGACCTGTGCAATAACATTCAATCCCCACTTTTCGTAAATATCAAGAATCATACTTGTTTCGATTCCATAACCGATAGGGAAGGGGATGTTCTCGAATAGTTCTCGATAACCGGCATACTCCCCTGAAAGGGGCTGCATGATTTGAGTGAGTTCAGGGAAAAAGAGGGAAAACAGCGGTCGTGTCACAAGTTCAGTAACTCTTCCGCCGCCCGTGGGGCGAACCTTGTTCTTTCCGATGGCAATGGGTCGATCATAAAAGGCCTTCGTATATTTGATGTGATCTGTAAGAATCAGCGGCCCCATGAGTGCGTAAGCGAACCGGTGATGAATGTTTTTGATGTCGGCATCAAGATATATAATGATATCTCCTTTTGTAATATAGAGCGCCTTCCAGAGGTTTTCTCCTTTTCCTCGATGCTTTTCCAGATGCGGTAAAATTTCATCTGCTTGATATACATCCGCCCCATAGGTTTTTGCGATATTGACCGTGCTGTCAGTGGAACCGGAATCGATTACGACGATTTCATCCAGAAGCGGATAGCGAGTCATCAACTCCGATTTCATGATTAGTATTTCTTTTGCGATGGTCATTTCCTCATTAAGGGTCGGCAGGCACAGTGATATTTTGATATTTTTTCGTTCTTTCTCACCGACAAGCCGGTTGAGGTCCTTAAATTCAGAATAGTGAAAGGTATTTGAAGTCAGCCAAGTACTATTCATCGCAAACACCTTTATCAATGGCCGTTAGAACACCGATAACCTGAGCAATTCCTTTAAACATGGGATTGATTTTCATGGAGGCGTCCTCCTGGAAACGTTTTTTGCCGCGGGTTATTCCCAATGTCACTGCCGGTATTTTTCGGGAAAGAAAGATTGATAACTCCGATTCGCTCGATGCACTGAAGGGTTTGAGACCCAGGGTTTTCATTACCGCTCCGGCGCTCTTTACCAGCGGGTGATTGAACTTGAGCCGAGCTGCATGGAGATTACTGATAGTATTTAATTGAAGCTCCACGTCCTGCTCATGGTTAATACCATCAACAATATCCTTGATATCTTTGTACACTTCCCTGACGATTCTGTCTGAGTCGCTGCGGATTTCGAACCCGAGACTCGCATCCTGAGCGATCTTGCCGTAATCGATACCACCGGCAATTTTTCCAAAAAGGATGTGTGTACGGGGCTGTTGAGGTAATCTCAGCCTTAGCACCTGGTTGATAACCTCGTTCAATATTAGGATCGGGTTGGGTTTGAACTGGTCACCGCCGCCGTTCGTCGACGTGATATTGCAACGAATTTCGCACCGGGTCATTCCCTCTGCATAATAGTTCAATCGGCCAAGCTCGACTCCCTCGATGCAAACAGCGCCTCGGATAGGCGTGGGCCATGTTTTCACAAGGTGTCGAATTCCTCTCAAGTTGCCTTTTCCAATGGATTGGATCACTCCGGCCAAAATGACGTCGGATTCGAAATGCAAGTCTAATTTACGGAATATTTCCGGCATGGAAATCAGCACGCCGACGCCGAGAGAATTGTCCAAGATACCGGGCCCTTGGATCGAATTTACGCCGACTCGATAGTTATAGACGATGTCTCTATAAATCGCTGTGTCAAGGTGCGCGACAACAAAAATAGGGGGTTTGCTCTCGGATCGGCCCCGGATAATGCCGATGGGATTTCGGTATCCATCAGTGGTGCACTCATCAACCTGAGATTCCGCCAGTCGCTCCATGAATACCGTGGCCCGCCGTTTTTCCCTGAAAGTGGGAGCCGGTATTTGCCCGATTAATACAATATTGGTGATAATCGTCTCCTTTAGAGATTTGATGGTACCCACATAGTCAGGCAGTCTCTCAAGATAGTTTTCCATACCCATTCCTTACCCATTCCTTGATCCGTGTTACGCTTGTAAATGGGATCGTTTTCTGAATTCCATTTGATTTTGGAAAAAGCAACGCAAAAATCACTGACATTACGATACACTAAAAAAGGGCCAGGGGTC
>JAHEHB010000365.1 GCA_024644775.1 Deltaproteobacteria bacterium | reverse complement strand
AATTCAGACGGTGTTATATTGTGATAAATTAAAAGTTTCGGACCGGGGTGGTGAATTGCCTGATGCGTAAGTCCGGAACCAATGGAATGATGATATATCAGGCCGGCTTTTTTAGGAATACTGTCGGGTTTGGCAATATCTGCTTCATTCGACATCTTGGGATCGAGAAATAAGGTGAAAATACTCGATTCGTAACCGAGCCCTCTCAGATAATCACGAATCAACAGGGATTGATTCGTGATTGCATCACCGTAAGTGAAGCCGGTTGTAATCTGATGGAGTGCTTTGAGTTTTCGTTCAGTGATAACTCTTGTACCGTTTTTCGAATGATCAAGATTAAGCGTCTTCTCATACCTACTTATTGTTTGATCCCACGTCCCGTATTTATTCGCATATTTGTACCCTCTTTCTCCAAGCTCATTAAGTTTTTTCACATTTGCACTGTCTACGATACTTAAAAGATGGGACCACTCCTCGATGTTTTCTGCAAGCCATCCCCCTTGAGCGGTCTCCACGGCCATACAAGTTGCCAAGCAATTTCCATGAACAGCTACGGGTCGTTTATGTAACCACGCTTCCATAATAACCCTTGAATAACTCTCATTCATACTCGGTTGAAACAATGCCAGACAATTTTCCAGGAGTGTTTCTTTTTCTGCTTCTTCAATCAATCCAAAATCGACGATCCCTGTTGCCCTGTCGGTATACGACCTGTTTCCAGGTCCGGCAAGCACCAATCTTAACATTGATTTTGGGTGATTTTCCTTAAAATGCTGAAACGCTTCTATCAACAAATCCGTGTTTTTGGTAGGATCGCGTCGGCCTAAATATAAAACAAAACTGTTTTGACGAACATTGAAGCTTTGAATATTTTCGAAAAACGTCGTATTTATATTCCGATTGTTTTCGCAACCCCCGCCGACTATATGCCCCTTTCTTATGATCCAAGGTCCATACAATCGACTGGCTAAAATTGCTTCACCTTCAGAATTAAATAGTATACCTCGAGCGGCTCGAAAAACTTTTTCGACTGCTGGTAAATATGCGTAGGCCTCATCGTGTAGGCAAGGTTGTAAAAACGCGTTTTTCGAAACAATCGGCAAGCCGTTTATTATCGGCCCATATAAATAGGGAATGAAAATAAAACAGTGATAGGTAGATCTGTGCCGTTTCAGGTATTTCATTAAGTTTTTTGAATTAATATTTTCCTTAACAAATGTGTTTTCAACGCCACTGCTGCTGACACTCACTCCGGCTTTCAAATCTTTTTTTGAAATGGAAAGCAATTG
The DNA here is from genome assembly GCA_024644775.1 of Deltaproteobacteria bacterium. The sequence goes on along the minus strand of JAHEHB010000365.1, from coordinate 4,352 downwards.
AGCATTGGCATTATGAAAAGCTGTAGCGTTTCTCTTGTCAACATTAAATCGGCGGATGAGTATATTTTTTTCATAAGTTTTTTTTTCTCGATAATGATTTATACTCCAATCATCGAAAAAAGATCTGCAACGGGTTGTTAATACCTCTACTTTACGACCTCTATCGGATAAACGTGACGCTATTTGCCACGCAAACTGCTCGGCACCACCTTTTAGATCTCTCCCAAACCATGGAATAACAATCGCAATGGGTTTGATTTTGTCTTTTTTTAGAACCGGCATACTTATAAATTGTTCTGCGGTTGACTATTGGCCACACGGAGTCTCATAGGAGCGTTGCCGCTGGTCTGAAAAGCGGCCAGTTTAATCGAAAAAGAAAATCCGGCATGACAAATAACGAATGTCGATTGATCCGCCGAGGCGGATCAATCATTATTCGACATTCCATGAAGTTTCATAAGAGATTTCCGGTGTCGGCTTGGAAGCTAACGTTTTTCGTCGATCGAGAGTTTCACGTTTAAAAAGACTCAAGGGTTTTTTTCATCTCTTGAATCTGTTGTTCAAGATCATGTATTTTACTCTCTATTTTTTTCTGCTTGGTATATAGTACGTTTTGATCATATTCACTCTGAAAGCGTGTGTTTATCGTATGTTCAAGCTTCCCAGCTGTCTCATTTTTCAACGTCTTAAGATTATTAAGTTCGGAAAACAAATGATATTCGAGCCTCCGAATGCTTTGTTGGATTTGTGGAAGCCTCAACAGTGCGATGCCGATACGGATAAGATATCCCAAATACATAATTCTTGAAATCTTTAATAACGCATAAGGAAGAAACAGACCGCGAATTTTCGATCCAATCTTTCTACCCTCTTTGGAATATCGGATACCCCCCAATATTTCGGTTTTCGAGATATTGCCGTTTGAAAGTAAATTTTTGTAAAAACTGATTTCATTCGATTGCGCATTTCTATGAAGAATCGCAAGGAAGGCAGCCTTAATGAATTCTTCATTTTGGTATTTAATAATGTCGTAAACATGATACGGACCATCGAGGCTCTTTTTAAATGGCGGGTCCAAACGATAACGAGGCAATCTTAAGATTACATTTTTTTTTGCGAGTTGTTTTATCTTACTGTGATTGCGACTCGAAACCTCCTGTTGGATCCTTTTTATCAGCGCGTCTGTGTCTATCTCAGGATTATTTTTTTCTATCATTTTGGCAGGTTTGGCTGTGGGATTTATATGTTCGTTTTACTCGAATTCCAGTTCTTTTTTGAGTATTTCGAAATATCTGAGATCGCATGTAAACCGTTCATTGACGCCTATATCCCCAAGTTCATTTTTTATTAATTTTAAAATGTTGTTGGTACGCATTAGCGTTTTTCTGTAGGTCGTATAAATGAAATCATGATACGATTCTGCATTATTTTCGATATTGTGGTTTTCATGAATAAATCTTTTTGCATTTTTGCAAATCGATTCTCTGAGGTTGTTATCTGTAATCAAAGGATATACCGCCTGAAACAATGTTTCTACCATCGCTTCTTCACCCAACGTGTCGATTTTAACACAGCAATTATCCGGAATTTCTCTAAATACGGAATCATGCATCATCACAACAGGAAGACCCGTACCCATCAGTGTTAGTATCCCGGGTAAAGACGTAACGGTGGGAGGCATGTGTAAACTAAATGCAATATCGGTTGCGAATGCATAATCAAAGAAATTTTCTTTTGAAACATCTCCGATGACTCGAACAGACTCCTCGATGTTTAGCTCGGTTATCAATCGGTTTATTTCTTCGTCTTTCCGATATCCAATGAATAAAAGAGTTGATTTGTTAAATATTCTTATGAGCTTTTCAAACCCTTTAATAACAGTAACGATTTTATTAAAATTATTATTAGATTCAAAAACACCAAATACAAAAGTATCATAAGGGATTCCAACTTTTTCTTTGGCGTCACTTTTGTGACTGAAAAAGGTCTTCCTGATTGGTACTCCTTTTTTTATTCTTATAACGTTTGTACTTAGATATTTTTTCTCAATTTCTCTTTTTGAGGTATCATTGTATACGATAATTCCAAGACTACTATCTATAATCCGTCTATTCAGCGGATACATGGCGTCATCGATCTGAGTCCATAAACGATTGGTGTACCGATACATTAATTGTCCTGCTCTTGCACCATAATTGTATTTTAATTCTTCTAGGTATTTGTCTTTGCATTCCGCAACGGTCTCCAAATCAAAGAAAAATTCATGAAAAGAATAGTCGTGCAGAATAGTTACTCCCGGATATTTTAGTAAATATGGATACATGTAATGATGGGTTTCATTGTTTGCCATATGATAGAGAATCATTTTATATGGTTTTTCAATATTCCGGCGTTCAAAATCGTTATGTGAAAGGATGCGATACTGTGTTTTTTGATTTAGTGATGGTTCGTAGTTATCTATAAAAATATCAAAATCTATATAGTTGACTAGATGTGATAAGAGATGTTCGTTATATTCTGAAACTTCTGAACATATTGGTGGTATCGGAGAGAAAACAGCAACTTTCATGTTAATCGATAAGATGCTCTATGATTTTATCCCATGTAATTTTCTTGGCGATTTCGTATCCGCATGAGCCAAGTTTTTTACAAACTGTTTTATTATTGAAAATGTCATCGAATTTTTCAGCAATAGACTCCGGGTTCTTATTTACGACGAATCCATTTTCTTCATCGATGACAAATTCAAGCACCCCCCCGGAATCAGACGTCGTAATAACCGGCTTTTTTGATAGAAATGCTTCCAGCGTTGCAAAACCATAATCCTCGTCAAATGGTGCATAGAATACCGCAAGTGCATTCGCATACAACTGAAACACTTTGTCATCGGAAAGATATCCCATAAGCTTGACCCGATCATGGAGACGATGTTTATCGATGATGGCTGATAAACGATCTTTTTCAGATCCCGTGCCCACAATTCGACATTTGACATTCGATTTGACGTATTGGAAGGCTTCAACAAGGAGTTCGACTCTTTTATTCGGATCCAATCTTCCAATGTATAGTATGTAGTTATGATAGTCTTCATTGTAAAATCGTTCGTAGTGTCTCGGGGGGGGATACAGTGGGACGCTGTCGATATTATTGTACTTCTTTAGACGTCTTGAGACATTCTGAGATATTGTAAACACCTTTTTCGCTTCCCTGATCGTGATATTATCGATTTCGTTTATCATATCCCGAATGTTGTTGTGATCTTCCGTATGATCAAAAAAAGAGAATTCTGTTCCGAACAGATCATATGCTTGCCGCAATTGGTGGATCAACCAAATCCTTTTATTAGTATGTTTAATCACGGTTGATGGGAATTTGGTTCCAATTACGATGTCGATCCTTTTTCCGTCCACTTCTGAAAGATCCATGAGCCTCCAGACCAAACATTCTGTGATAATTCGCGATACAGGATACCATTTAAAAGGGATGTTAATTACGTCTACGTTAAAATTTCTTTTCAACAATTCCTTATGAAGGGAATCAATCAAAATTTCAGCGCCGCCCCTGGTAAAAGGGATTTGAACTGAACAGATCGCTATCTTTTTAGCATTCATGGTCGGTTTCATCTAGTCGCGATAATTGCATATTCTTGATCTGCAAATAAAAATTTATTCAGTCTGTCGATATTTTCCTCACCGGTTTCGGTCAATTTCAAATACGTCGGTACCGGGGATAAATAAGTTAAAGTGACATCCATAAATCCAATAGATTCCATTAAAAACTTTAATGCTTTCGGATGAATCGGTTTTTGATGATACAAATCAAGATAGAACCATTTCATGGTGTGCACTGATTCAGGATTCAAGGTTTCTAAAACCACTCGGCCGCCCTTTTTCAACTTATTGTGGCATAGCTTTACGAACTCAATAAGAATGTCCGTAGGTAAATGTTCTACAAATTGGCAGGCAACGATACCACCTAAAGTTTCAGTTTTCGTTTTATTAAGAAAAGATATCGCATCCGCCAATTCAGCATTTAGGTTTTTTTCTTGACATAAATAAACCATATCTTCATTTAGGTCGATTCCTTTAGCTGGAATTCCATTTTCTCTTAAAAGCTCCAAAAATTCCCCGCGTCCGCACCCAATGTCGATTACCCATGATTCATTCTCATAGAACGCATTATCTAAATCCGCGAACACGGGCAGATAAACCTCTTGTCTCTTTTTTATTTCCTTTTCACTTCCCCTAAATTTGTTCTCAAATTTAAAGTACTGATGATCCAATAGATGTTTTTTTTGATTGGCGATTTTTTCGATAGAACTTCCGTCCATTTTAACGTTATTCTTGATCTCC
>JAHEHB010000364.1 GCA_024644775.1 Deltaproteobacteria bacterium | reverse complement strand
TGATTTCGCTTACGATGAGTAAAGATCCGGATCCTGAGGGCCCGGATCTTTACTTATAGAAGGGTGTTTGATCAAGTAACGATGTCTATCGCGAGGCCATGAAGTTCAATGAATCAAGAATCGTGAATGAAGACAAAGACCTTGTTCTCCTATAGATATTTAGGAGGTCACCCCATGAAAAGTAAAGAATGTACTAAACTATCTTTTGGCTTAAGAATATGCGCAAACAATGATGCCATTTCGTCAAATTTGTTGATTGTTTTACATGGTATTGATCAGTTCGATTCACCGGAAATTACATTGAGCTGAAATTTAGAGCCGTAAGGTATACAGTTCATTTTACGAGGTATTTATTTGCAATCGCCCAATCAATTTCAAGTCCCAGACCGGGAATATCGGAAACGGATATCATTCCGTTGGCATCAAAATGTTTTGTGTTTTGCGGCTCCGTAAATACTTTGTCCATGAGCGATTGCATATAATTGTCGGAAACGGCGTATTCAACATATAAAGCGTTATCGATGGCTGCAGCCAATGACGTATGAATTTCCTGAACACCATGGGGGGCAACTTTCAGCCCATGGGCTGAAGCAAAGTGGGCAATTTTCATCCATTCGGTTATTCCCCCCACACGGGTTACATCGGGTTGAACAATATCCACGGCCCCTGCTGTGATTAAATCGCTTTGTACCTTTGTACATCAAATGCCATATATGCTCTGGCATCAGGGGGTCAGCATCTAAAACAATTTTTCTTAAGGAATTCGCGAAAACCTGTAATCGCTGAACGCTATATTTTCGAGCTATTTTCTTTTTTGATCTCAGGTGTTATCATGGAGAACGATTCTATCGAACAGGAAAGGAACGCTGATGAAGATCGATCTGATAAAGGTTAAAGCAGCTTACGAGAAATGGGTCGAAGAGAGCTTGCCGGAATTTCGGGCGGGCAACATGAAGGAAATCGTCAAGCGGTATCCTTTAATAGTTTCCGAAGACGTACCCTGGACCCCATACAAGGGCGAGCCTTCGGAACAAACCTTTGCCCTGGTCACCAGCGGCGGGTTCTACCTGAAGGACAGCCAACCGGCCTTCGACACCGAGTCCATCCACGGAGACACCTCCTTTCGGGAAATCCCCAAAACCGTCCGCCAGGAGGACCTTGGAATCGCTCACTCACACTATGATCACGGCCTTGCTGAGCAGGACATCAACACCATCTTTCCCATCCATCGTTTCACGGAGCTTGAAAAAGAAGGAATCATCGGCAGCGTGACCGATACGCATTACAGCTTCAGCTACGTCAACGACGCGGTGAACCTGGTCACAAAGACAGTGCCGGAGGTCATCCGCCAGATAACGGCCGAAGGGGTGGATGTTTTATTCCTGGTACCGGTCTGACCCAAATGCCATCAGACCGTGGGTCTGATTCAACGGATGGTTGAAGCGGCGGGTATACCCACCATTTCCATGGGCAACGCACCGGACAGAATGGCTCACATCAAACCTCCCCGGGCCTTACAGGTGAAGTTTGCCCGAGGCTGCATGTTCGGGGAGCCGGGCAACATCAAGCGCCAGCGCCGCATCATCCTGGATGCGCTGGATGCCCTGAAAACCATGACCGAACCGGGAACGGTTCAGGAATTGCCATACCAATGGAAGAAGCCGGATCCGGAATAGTCGTCAAAAAATCCTGTTTCATTCCGCGTCGGAGGATATGAATTTTCTTCTCAATTAAATCACGGTTATACGCTATTATCGGCACCCCTTTTTTGCTCATGGGTGTTATGTAAGCGGGTCGGGTTTTTTGAAACTCTTGTTCGCCGCATTCTGAAGTGAATCGATATGCACTTCCAGCGATGAAATATCGGCGCCTAGTGAACTTCCCGTCGATACCACCCCGTGAAGGGTCTCTGCGTTCAGCGGGATTCCGGTTTTAAGATAAGTGGATTTGGTTTCCGCTTCCATTTCACCGGGTATGAAGATTCGCGCTATTCCCGGTGCCTTTCGGCTGTTTTTTGCGTCACGAATGACTTCATCCATTCGATGTTTAAAAACCGACACCGTTTCGAATGCAGCGATTTTCAGCGCCATGAAAAAGTGGCCGTCCTCTCCGGCCGTTGGACCTTTCTCCAGGTTTCCAAGTTGGGTGCCGTATTTCGCACCGGAGAGCAGAGTGGATAATATCCCCGTAATCATCGCCATTCCTGAGCCTTTGTGACCGCCGATGGGAAGAACCATTCCCCCGTCGAGCACTTTGGCCGGATCCGTTGTAGGATTGCCTTCTTTGTCAATGCCCCATCCCTCAGGGAGGGAAACCCCTTTTTGTCCGAGAACGGTTATTTTACCGAAGGAAGACGTTGCAAACGCCGTATCCAGGATAAACGGCGTTTCTTCCCCGGCCGGAATCGCTACCGCAATGGGGTTCATTCCGAGAATTCGTTCGGAACCGCCCCATGGAGCCATCGTCGGCAGGGCATTGGTGGTGGCAACCCCGATCATGTCTTCTTCGATTGCCATCTGAGCATAGTAATACATAGCGCCGCAGTGGTTGCTTCCACCGACGGCTGCAACGGCAACACCGGTTGTGCGGGCCCGTTCGATGGTGTTTCGCATGGCATACGTCCCGGATATCTGCCCCATGTTGTTTCCGGCGTCGATGACAAATACCGAACCCGAATCCTTAACGATGGATGGTTTGCCCCTTGGATCAACCCCCTGTTTCGTCATCCGTTTCACATAGTTCGGCACCCGCATGACCCCGTGTGAATGAATGCCGCATAAATCGGCATCAATCAGTGTATCTGCAAGTTGAGATGCATCGGAAATATCCATGCCGCAGCGTTGGAAAATATCCGTGACGATATTTTGCATGGTTTCTGCTGAAATCCGCGCCTCTTTTTCAGTTCCCGGATAAAGTACCATATATCCTCCCTAAAACCACCATCGGAATATTTAATTTGTTGACCATTCAGCTACAGGAATTATCGTCGAATCTATATTATGTCAAGTTGATACCCGCTGTTGAAACGATACGTTTGTTCTAAAGTGCAAACCAATCATTCTTGCTGTTTGAAATTTCTTTGTCAAAATTCAGGCTTTTCAATTTGTACTCCTTACCGGTTCTGTGATAATTAGCTTTAGGATTCTCGTAAAGGGAGTATACTACAAAAGTGCCAAATCGCCGGGGGGATAAATCCGTATAAACTTTATCTCACAGGTGGAAAAGTAAAGTTTCGCATTTGGAATCATTACTTTGGGCACTAACTACAGAAGAGGGAACAAATGCATCATCGATTATTTCGATTCCGATTGAAAGACATACGGGTTTGTGCGTTGATATATATTTCTCTCATTACGATACTCACCGGATGTGCCGCTGATAAGCCTTACAGACTTAACCTAATGCCGGCTCCGGATATTTTTGATGACGGCGCCTGGCAACCTTTTTCAGATACAAGCCCGATAAAAAAAGATGGTACGATCGAAATCCTGTATGCCACTGATCGTGAACCCGCCAATGAACGGAGCAAGGAGAAATTCTATCAAAACAAACGGGGCCATCTGCTGCGTCTGGGCAAGAGCGAAGTCAAACTCGGGAAAGGTGATTACACCTGGGAGGAGATGAAACACATTTCACTATTGAAGAATCGTACCGAAGATCTCCCGTTGCAGGTTACCGGTGTGAAAGAATACGGCATTTTGAACACAACGATCTCCGTATTCGATTCCCCAAAATTGCAGGCTCAAAAATCGACGGAAGCGGCGGAATATTATGCGTCGGTCATTAACGCAAAATTGGCCGATTCGAAACACAAGGATATTTATGTTTACATGCACGGTTTCAAAGTTAATTTTGAAAATCCGATCATCGTTGCCAGCGAGCTCTGGCATTACCTGGGCTATGAAGGTGTATTTATTGCCTTTGCCTGGCCGTCTACACCAAGTATATGGGCCTATGCCTCGGATGCTGAAACTGCGGCGGCCTCAGCACGAAACCTGAGGCTCTTTTTACAGTACCTCTCAGAAAAGACGTCCACTCGTAAAATCCATATTGTGGGCTACAGCATGGGAACCCGTCTGGTCTTAGGGGCTTTGAATTCATTGGCTTTGATACATGACGGTCAAGAAAAACAGACAATCCAAAAGCAGGTGCGAATTGGTCATGTGATTCTTGTAGGTAGCGATGTGGACTGGGGGATCTTCGGAAATATGCTCCTTGATGGGGTTTTGAATGTATCGCGTAGTGTTAATATCTATATGTCAACGGGGGACCAGGCTCTCGGAATATCGAACTGGCTATTTTCACGACAACGGTTGGGACAGTTGGAAAAAGATGGAAAAATCGAAAAACATCACGCAGAATTATTGCTCAGAATTGAAGACTTGAATTTAATTGATGTTAGCGATGCAGAGGGATCGATGACTGGGAATGGGCATGCCTATTTTCGCAAAAGCCCCTGGGCCAGCAGTGACATACTGGTTACACTGGCGTACGATTTCAAACCGATGGCGCGGGGTCTTATTCGAACAAAAGAAAAGCCGGTCTGGGTTTTTCCATCAGATTACATCGAAAGGTTGAAGTCGATTCTTGCAGATAACAACTCGGTTCTTTCTCCCCTCAGAAAATAAGCGGATTTAGATCGATCGTTTTTGCTATGAATTTCGGATATTCAGATCGTAAATAACATAATTTAATTAGGTTGGGCGGTTTGGGGCTTCTCAATCTATCAACAGTTTGGAGACTAAAAGGCGGATCACAATTTATGGTCAGTCTTATCAAGCATACTGTAAAAGCCCTCATTTACGGGATTACCGGTGGATTGGTTGTGTTTATCATCATTTTTGTGCTGTTTCTCGAAAGCCGACCCGAGCTCAAAGTCTGGCATCATGTCGAGCTTGACGCCGAATTCACAGTAGACAGTCCGGTAGAGAGTTTTGAAGACTATCTTGCGTTGGAGAAACAGCTCTTTACCCAGTTAGACAACCGCGTCTTAACCCGTGTTCCCGACGAGGACCGAAGCCTCATCAATCGCTACCACCGGGGAAGTCTGTCGGATCCCACCCGCTGGTCTCCGAACTGGAACCGTACGTTCGAAATTTCAATAGGTGCCCCCAAAGCGGGTGTTTTGCTGTTGCACGGCATGTCTGATTCACCTTATAGTCTCAGCAGCTTAGGACGACGATTGCACTCAGCGGGTGCCTGGGTGATCGGACTGCGGCTGCCGGGCCACGGTACAGCCCCCTCAGGGCTGGTTCAGGTGCAATGGGAGGATATGGCCGCAGCAGTTCGGTTGGCGATGCGTCATCTGAGCACAAAAGTGGGAGATCGGCCGCTCTATCTCGTGGGGTACTCCAACGGCGGTGCCTTAGCCGTTCACTACGCCCTCTCGGGGCTGGAAGATACCACGTTGCCAAAAGTTGACGGAATCGTTTTGATTTCACCCTCAATTGGAGTCACGGCAATGGCCGGCCTGGCAAAATGGCAGGCAAGGCTCGGTCGCTTTCTCGGTCTCAAAAAACTCGAATGGAATAGCATTTTGCCCGAGTACGATCCCTTCAAGTACAATTCTTTTGCCGTAAATGCCGGTGATCAGGTTCACCGAATTACCAACGAAATTCGATTAAGGATCGAATCACTTGGCGCAGCCGGGA
>JAHEHB010000363.1 GCA_024644775.1 Deltaproteobacteria bacterium | reverse complement strand
CGGATTATCTCGTTCGTGCCCTTCAGCAAGAGTATTTAAAAAACAAAGCAGAGATCGAGTATCTCCAATACGAGATCGATCAAAAAACGGTTGTCACCCCCCTATCTGGATTTGTGGCCAAAGAGCATACCCAGCTTGGTGAATGGATACAAGCCGGAGGTTCCGTTGTGACGCTTCAAGACCTGGGACACATCCGAGTCACCGTGGATGTTCCGGAACGCTATTCCGTGATGCTCAAACCGAAAGACGAGGTAAAAGTGCAGGTCAAAAGCATCTCAGAAATACATCACGACGGTAAAATTTATGCGGTACTCCCCCAGGGAGATACAAACGCGAGAACGTTTCCGGTTCGAATTCATTTGCAGAATCCTGAACTTCGGATTAAAAGCGGAATGGAAGCGCTAGTTACCTTTAGTCTTTCCGAGAAAAAAAATGCCTTGCTGGTTCCAAAGGATGCCGTGGTGACAGTCCAGGACAAGCAGGTTGTGTATACCGTACTCGATGGAAAGGCGATGCCCATAGCTGTCGATGTCGTCGGATATTACGAAGGCAACGCGTCGATTAGAGGTAATCTTAAGCCGGGAGACCCGGTTGTTATCCGGGGAAATGAGCGGTTGCGCCCCGATGTGCCGGTTCACATACTTGAATGATTAAAAAGTGAAAATTCGAATCCACCGTGAAACTCGTTGATACCGCCATCAAAAAACCCGTATCCGTCACCGTCGGTGTCATTCTTGTGCTTTTATTCGGTCTGGTTTCTCTTCTAAGAATTCCAATTCAGCTGACCCCCAATGTGGACCTTCCCGAAATCTCCGTTGAAACGGTGTGGCGGGGTGCAAGCCCGTTGGAAATCGAACGGGAAATTGTCGATGCCCAGGAAGAAGAGCTCAAGAACCTGGAAGGGTTGGAGGAGATGACCAGCGAAAGCCGCGACAGCCAGGGCACGATTCATCTGTTGTTTGAAATCGGTACGGACAAAGATGATGCGCTGCTGAGGGTATCCAATAAACTAAACCAGGTGAAAAAATACCCGGACGATGCGGAAAGGCCTGTTATAGAATCCGGCGGTTCCCGGGAACGCTCCATAGCTTTTATGATCTTGAAGGCCCTGGACGGTTATCAGGGTAATTTAAAACATGAATACGACTTTTTCGATAAACATGTGAAACCCCGCATTGAAAGAATATCCGGTATTGCCACGACAAATATTTTCGGCGGTCAGGAAAGGGAACTCCAGGTAATTGTCGATTCCGATGCACTGGCGGCAAGAAACGTAACGATTCCTGAACTCATGCGCGCGCTGGATGTGGAAAACAAAAATATCAGCGCCGGTGATTTTGACGAAGGGAAGCGGCGTTACATTGCGCGAACTTTAGGGGAGTATACCAGCGAAGAAGACGTCAAGAAGGTGATCATAAAACGAACCAGCGGCATTCCGATCGTGGTCGGCGATGTGGCTTCCGTACAGCTGGGGTACAAAGATCCGGATGTGGTGGTCCGTCACATGGGAATACCTACGCTGGTGATGAATGCCATTCGCGAACCTGGGTCCAATGTGCTGGTGGTGATGAATCGGCTTCGGGCGGTGCTTGAAGAGTTAAACGAGGGCCTTTTAAAAGATCGGCGGCTTCGGCTTGAGCAGGTCTATGATGAAACCGGTTACATCTACAGCGCCATCAATCTGGTGCGTAAGAACATATTTGTCGGTGGTGCGTTTGCGATCACGGTCTTGCTGTTGTTTTTAAGAAAATTCGTCAGCACCATTATCGTCGGTATTGCCATTCCCATCAGCGTTATCGGCACCTTCCTGATGATGACACTCAGCGGGCGAAACATTAACGTGGTGAGCATCGCGGGATTAAGCTTCGCCGTGGGCATGGTGGTGGACAATTCGATTGTGGTATTTGAAAACATCTTCCGCCACCGGGAAATGGGAAAAACCCGCATTGCAGCCGCCTATGACGGGGCCGTTGAAGTTTGGGGGGCGGTGCTGGCCAGTACCCTGACAACGGTAGCGGTTTTTCTTCCCATTGTCTTTGTGGAAGAAGAAGCCGGACAACTTTTCCGCGATATCGCCATCGCCATCAGCAGCGCGGTGATGCTGAGCATGGTGATCTCCATCACAGTGATCCCTGCCCTCTCTGCAAAGATTCTGGGAAAAGTAAATAATCGGAATGCCGGAAAAAAGCATCTTCTGTCTTTATCCGGTGTTGCCGGCGGTTTAGTAAATCTGATTACAAAGTTCGTTTACTGGATGTGCGGGTCCGTGACGGCGCGCCTGACCATAGCCGTTGTCATGACGGCTTTGGCGGTCGGCATCGCCGTCTACTTGGTTCCGAAAACCGAGTATCTGCCTGAAGGCAACCGGGAGATGCTCTTCGGTATTTTGCTCCCGCCGCCCGGGTACAATCTGGACGAACTGGAGAAAATAGCGAAAACCGTCGAAAAAGGTATTTTACCCCTTACCCTTCCGAAGACAGAAATAGATGATCCTGAAATAAGACGACTACCGCCGGTAAGCGATTTTTTCTATGTCGCCTGGGGTCAGCAAGTCTTCATGGGTGTCATATCGAAGGTCCAGGAACGAACCCGGGAATTACTCCCTTACGTTTATGGTGTGTTGAAACAGATACCCGGCATGATCGCTATCGTCCAGCAGCCCGGCCTTTTTTCACGCGGTATCGGAAAGGGGCGTTCCATCGAAATCGAGATAAAGGGACCGGATTTAAATCGGCTGCTTGATCTCGGCAAGCAGATATTCGGCGCTTGCGCACAAGTCGTCCCTGGATCACAAATTCGTCCCGTCCCGAGTCTGGATTTGGGAAATCCCGAAATGCGCGTCTGGCCGAATCGAGATCGGCTCACGCGGCTGGGTATTACGACAACGGACCTGGGAATGACCGTCGATGCGCTTGTGGATGGCGCAAAAGCCAGTACTTACCGGCTTTTGGGAGATGAAATCGATCTGGTGGTCAAAAATACGGAAGGAAAACTCAATCGTACCCAGGATCTTGAAGCGTTTCCCATTATCGCGCCGACCGGGGAAAAGGTGACATTGGGTTCTCTGGCGGACATCCGCCTGGAGGAAGGCCCCACCCAGATCAATCGAATTGACTCCGAGCGGGCCATTACGATCCAGGTGATCCCGCCTCTTGAAACGGCACTTGAAACCGCCATGGATGCTATCCGGGAACAGGTCATTGAACCCATCTTAAGAAACGGGAATTTGTCAAACCTTTACCGAATCGATATCGGAGGAACCGCCGACGATCTGACCCGAACCAGAAAGGCCCTTTTCTGGAACTTTCTTTTGGCAATGGTGATCTGCTACCTGCTGATGTCCGCGCTTTTTGAAAATTTTATCTACCCCCTCATCATCATGTTCAGTGTACCCCTGGCCGCTGCCGGGGGTTTTGTGGGGCTGTTCCTGTTAAACCGCTTCTATGTTTACCAACCGCTGGATATTATCACCATGCTCGGATTTGTGATTTTGGTCGGCATCGTCGTAAACAACGCCATTCTCATTGTGCATCAAACGTTAAACAACATGCGGGATGGGCATATGGCGCCAAGAGATGCCGTTTCCGAGTCGGTTCGATACCGTATTCGCCCCATATACATGAGCACCATTACCACGGTGTGCGGTATGCTTCCGCTGGTGCTGTTTCCGGGCGCTGGGTCTGAGTTTTACCGCGGACTGGGAAGTGTTATCGTGGGGGGGCTCCTGGTTTCGACGGTTTTCACTATCTTTCTCGTTCCTGCATTACTGAGCCTGACTCTCGATGCCGGCACTGCCTTGAGGCGGGTTTTAAAAAAAACAGAATCGCCCCAGCCCGCATTTAGATCTACTTCCGAACACGTCAATTGAACGCCTGCCGCTATCTGCAACGAACCGCATTAAAATATTTGGAGGTGGTTGCTGTTTGCAAGATACCCTGGATCATCGTTTTCTTCCAATATCAAACGCTTTTCCGATAAATTCACCGATGCGGTGATATTGTCGAACATCGGGACTGAATACAATGGGACGGATTTTTTCGATATCCGGCTGATCACCATCAGTCAGCATGGTTTCTTCTATTTTAACATCCAAAATTTCACCGACAGTTATGCTTCGGCTTTTGTCCCGATATGAAAGCACTGGATGGTTATCGCTGGTGCGGGCACAGTGTGATAATGGGTAAAGTATCCCGAGACTGGCAAAACAAGGATATGATTTTGAGGCAGTGGTTTCAAGAGTGGCAAAAATTATGGATATAGTACCTGACGCGGTTTTAAGCCACAGCCGGTCTCCGCAGACAGTAAAAGCGCGTAGTTTGCTATGTTATTGGGCCAATCGGGAATTAGGCATGACCACAGTTGAATTATCCAAGCAATTGAGGATTTCACAGCCAACAGCAAGCAGAGCATCGCAAAGAGGTGAAAGAATCGTTATGGAGAATGATTTCAAGCTATAAAGTGATCCAATAAATTGGGCATAGAGGGACGCCCATGTTTTTATGCGTTTCTGACAATTTCAAGATTAAGCCTCGAATCTTCGGTAATGCCTCGCCCCCGCTCAACCGCTCTGCTGGTCGCGGATTGACTCAACCCTAGTTTTAAGCCCACGTCGGTCACCGACATACCAAGCCCATGAACCGCCCAGTATGCCAAAACGCAACGCGCTTTTACGCGATCGGGTTGTTTACCCGGCGTCATCACATCACGATTGTGCATATCAAAGATTTCAACAACCCTCTCAGCAACACTTTCAAAATCCTGAAAGTCGCTTTTCACCGTCCCCATTATCCGGCTGTGACCGCCGTAGACGAATCGAGCCAGTTGTTTTAAGTCCGATACAATGCCCGCGCGCAGGGGATTCAAATGGATGTATCGGACCAGTTCAAACAGATACGTATCTTTCCTCCAAGGCGGATCTTCGACCTATCACAGGATCGATTTATAACGATTCTGAAACAGATGTCCATTCCTGTGGTGGCGGTGATTGAAACTCACCGCGTATCCGGTTAGAAGCCGCCGTATTACCGTGCTTAGCGGAGAGTCGCCGGTTCGAGCGGGGATATGGAAATGATTGGGGATGAGCGACCACGCATAGCAGGGGGTTTTTGTCTCCGACAGGATACCGCCGAGCCGTTCGATGAAATTGTACCTGTCCACGTCGTCTTCAAATATCTTCCGCCGTTCTATCCCACGACAAATGATGTGGTGCAACGCTCCCGGCGCGTCTATTCTTTATTGTCTCAGTATGAGTTGTTTGTATCACACTCGAAAAGAAATAGAAACGCAATTTTGCATGGGCCCCATGTTTCCGCAGCGTTGATTCTTAATCCTTTTTTGAAATAGTGAGGGAAAAACAAGCGGAGCAAAAATCATGATCGAAATACTCTATTCCTCTAAGGTCCAGCAGTGATCGCAATACGAATCACCATAGGCAATCTCATGTTCACGCGTAACTCTTATCTTGGGGTCGATTTGGGGAAACGCTTCAAAATCACCGTCACAATATTTCTGGCATACCTCAGGAATACCATAGTCGTTGAATACCTCATAAGTTGGACAGCGATTGAATCTCACCTTGATGTGCCTGTCCGATTCTTCCACAACAACAGGATGTTCATTCTCTTTTGCCCTTGCCATTAAATCTTCCTTGAATGCCTGAAAAC
>JAHEHB010000362.1 GCA_024644775.1 Deltaproteobacteria bacterium | reverse complement strand
AGAGGCGCTTGAACCCCCTTTGTACCGATGTCACCACCCGCGCAATGCACCAGAATATCGATTTTTTCTAGTTGGCCGTGGATCTGCTCGACAATCTGCTGAACGGTGCTTTCTTGTGTGAGATCTCCGTGAACCGGTAGACACCGAACACTGTATGTTTGTTCAATGCCCTGGGCCACGGTTTGTAATGTGTCACCCTCATTAAAGGTGCGCGGCGAATTTTGATGGGTACCATGTAAGACAACATCGGCTCCGGCTTTTGCTAATTGCGTAATGATAGACCGCCCAATACCGCGTGAAGAACCGGTTATCCAGGCAACCTTTCCCGATAGATGTTTTTCTGCTGCAGGCATATTTTTTCTCCTTAAAAAACATAATTTGTTGAAAAATTGTTTGAAGATCGAAATAGAGTGAAAAGCGGTAAAAATCAAGTCCATTTTCCCCCTTCGACAGGTTTGCATGGCCCTGACTGTGAACCGATCCTTCGTGTCCGGCGGCGATGGCGGTTTGATAACGATTATTTTATTAAAAATCGAAAACCTGGCCTTCAAGGCCGGGTCAGATATGATCAGCTCTGCCATAGATCAAATCTGTTCATGGTTTTCCGCGCGGATCGGGTGTCAGATTTCAGTAAATACCGAATCCTGAATCATGAGCACCAATTTGGTAGAAACTGAAGACCGACCCCGGTGAAAAATTGCCCATTTCATGAGCGACTGCGATACAGCGGGTCGAATTCAGTTGCTGACACCCGAAACCTGAAACCTTATCACTGCTGGTAAACGTTACCATGCATATCAACCCTCCGGGGTGGACCAAAGCCGGGCTCTCCGGACCTGGATCTTTACTGCTGAGTTGCTAAAGACCGACAAACAAGATAAATTCACAATCTACGATTGGACAATGCGGGGGCCATTCTATGATTCGAAGGGTTCGTACGAAAGACGTTGAAGACATCTGTAACCTATATAATTACTATGTCGCAAAATCGATTGTCACGTTTGAAGAACAACCGGTCGGTACCGGTGAAATCGCTCGAAGAATTGAGAATATTGCAAAGGATTTTCCTTGGTTTGTTTATGAAGACAAGGGAAAGATTGTCGGATATGCCCATGCTTCGCGTTGGAAAGCAAGATCGGCGTACCGGTTTGCGGTTGAAGGAACGGTATATGTAGATCCTGATTGTATGGGCAGAAAAATTGGTTTTAAGGTTTACGAGCGCCTCATTCAAGAGCTGAGAAAACTGTCGTTTCACACAGTCATGGGTGGCATCGCGCTGCCAAACGATGCCAGTATTGCCTTACACGAGAAGTTGGGATTTGAAAAGGTCGCCCATTTCAAGGAAGTGGGGCAGAAGTTCGGTAAATGGATCGATGTGGGCTACTGGGAATTGTTGCTTTGAAAACAGGAAAAAACGATATCAAAACCCAATGTCATTAACGTAACATCAACTCCTCGTGGGAGTGGCTTCCAGCCACGAAGAGAACTCGGTCTGGAGTCTTAATCTCCCGGGAGCGGGATCCCACAGAAATATAACCAATTCTTAAGTTAGTGCCATTGATTTGAAATCGGTGGAGGCGATTCAAGAGAGTTGCCTTTCTTTTAACGATCGATGAATGGGTTCAGAGCAATTTGAACACCCTATTTTTTTGTTTGAATCAGTGTTTGCGCGGCACCCTGTTGAGTGTGTGCGGTCTTCCGATTTGTTCTTTAGCATAAAGACAGATATAAAAAATGCAAACGCAACAAAACCGATCCCAAATACAATCACTATTTCAGCCATCTTAACTCCGATATTATACGGTTTTTGTTAGACAGGGTTAACAGCATCTTATAGCAACGTTCTCATTTAAAAAGGTAACGACGGGCGTTTGAATGTCAATCTTCAAAGTATATTAATCTGCTTGACAAATATCAACATTTCTTCCTATGTGAAGAAGATTTTTGTTGCCGCGATTCACTCGAAGCGATTTAAAAATCGTTTCTCAACAGATCCAAAATACGATGGTTATCGTTACAAAGGAGGGAAAACTGAAAATGACATCACCATCTTTTCGCAAGTTATTGGAAAGCCGGGATCTAAGCGTCGGGATTTTTATTAGCGAGTTCACGACTCCCGGCATCGGGCACATTGTCAAATCTGCCGGATGCGATTTTGCATTCGTGGATATGGAGCATGCGGCACTGGGTTATGAGACGGTAAAATGCACCCTTCGGTGGTTTCATGATGCCGGTGTTGCAAGCCTTGTGCGCCCCCCTTCCCAAAACTATCACCATATTGCACGAGCCTGCGATGTCGGTGCCCAGGGTATCATGCCACCCATGCTAAACACGGCGGAAGAGGCCCGGAAAATCCTCGGTTATATGAAATATGTTCCCGCAGGAGAGCGGGGCGTTGCCCTTGGTATGGCCCACGACGACTATCGGACCGGTTCGGTGAAGGAAAAACTGGCTGCCGCCAATGAAAAAACCTGTCTGGTGGCGCTCATTGAAACCGCCGAGGCAATCGAAAACATCGACGAAATTGCAGCCGTGGATGGGGTCGACTGTCTTTGGATCGGCCATTTTGACTTGAGTTGTTCTCTCGGTATTCCCGGACAATTCGATCATCCGGATTTTCAAAAGGCAGCGGATCGTGTGGCTGAAGCTGGCACGCGCAACAACAAGGCCCTCGGAAGACTTGTACCGGATGTTGAACAGGGGGCCGTGCTGTTTGAAAAAGGATTTCATATGATCGTATACTCAAGCGATATCCGGTTGCTTCAGCAGGTTCTGGCTGACGGCGTTGATGCCTTACGGGCCAAGTGTAAAACAATTTCGGATTAATGGAGGGGAAATTATGGACACATTTCGTGTGGCGCTCAGCGGGGATTTCTTAACGCCGGATGGTTCACCCGCTTATCCAAATTTTGATCTTTCGCCGCTGGAACAGGATCCAAACGTCGAATTTACCTACCTGCCGAAAAAAAAGGTGATTTCGGCGGAAGATATGGCCGGATTCGATGCGTTGATCTTGCTTTCTGCCCGTTTTCAAAGCGAAAGCTTTCCCGCCGACGGAAAACTAAGTATTATTGCCCGCTTTGGCGTCGGATTTGACACGGTTGACGTGGAAGCGTGTACAGATCACAACGTGGCGCTGGTGACGACTCCAGACGGGGTACGTCGGCCTGTGGCAGCGGCAATTATAACGTTGATGCTCGCCCTGACCGGTCAACTTATGCAGAAAGATCGCATCACGCGACAGGGGCCAGACGGGTGGGCGAAAAAGAGCGAGTATATGGGGGTTGGCCTGGTAGGCAAAACGTTAGGATCCATAGGTATCGGTAATATTGGCGCGGAGATGTTCCGCCTGGCAAAACCGTTTGACATGAAATTTATTGCCTATGACCCCTACGTAGATCCGGAGATCCTGAGATTGTTAGAGGTTCAATTGGTGACGCTCGATGAGATCTTCAAAGAATCGGACATCCTGACTGTAAACTGCCCCCTGAATGATAGTACGAGAAATATTGTGTCCGCAGAAAAGCTTTCACTGATGAAACCAACAGCCTATCTCATCAATACGGCTCGTGGGCCCATCGTGGACCAGAAGGCACTCACCGAGGTACTAACCGAAGGTCGCATTGCCGGCGCCGGCCTGGATGTATTTGCCGAGGAACCGACCGCTGCCGATGATCCGATTCTGAAACTCGATAATGTAATCGTCACCCCGCATGCCTTGTGCTGGACGGATCAATGCTTCGGTGGGATCGGCGCTGCTGATGTGAACGCTGTCTTGAATGTCATGCATGGTAAGGCACCGGTGGGTATTGTGAATAAAGAGATTCTTGATAACGAATCCTGGCAGGAAAAACTGAAGCGTTTTCGGAGAACGTTTGGGGCCGGATAACGAAACCGGCTTCTTTTTCTATAGAATAGAGGAGACAGGGTATGGCCAATAAGATGACCTCACGAGAAAGGGTGTTGACCGCCCTGAAGGGTGGGCAACCCGATCGAGTGCCATGGGTGGAAAGTTATGTTCATTCGAGCCTGGCGAATAAGATTCTCGGGCGAGAGGTGCCGCCCATCAAGGGAGCACGATTTGCCGTTGAAATCCACGAGAAACTCTGTTTGGACAATATCACCTATGACTTTCGTCCTCCGATTTACGCAGAAAAAGAGATGCGGGGGGATCTGGAAATGATTCGAGAAGGCTGGCTGAAATCATGGGAGGATCTGGAGGCACTGAAAGAATGGTTACCCGATCCCCAAGATGACGCATTTTATGAAAATGCAGACGCGCTGCTGAAACAAAAGGGAGATTATGCTGCGGTCGTTGGCTTGCGACTGGGGATTAGCAATGTGTACAACAGCATGGGGTACGAGGATTTTATTTTTGCTCAAATTTCTTCAATCGTTCCTCGGTATTTGGATGAGTGGACAGGTAATTTATCCAACCATCCTCAGATGAGTGATGTTGAGAATTTTTCTTTTCTTCAATTCTGCGAAGAAAATTCGCAAAGTGTGTTGGGGGAATTTGATGAGATTTAAGATACTTTAGAGCATACCGATCGGCTTCCCGTTCAAACTCCCGTGAGTATGCCAGTTCTGTTAAGATCACGGGCAAGCCAAGAAAAAGCTCTGAAGTTCCTGAAGCATCACCGGTAACAGCCATAAGTGCAAAAGCGAGTAAGGAGTCCTGTATCATGGTCCGCATGGCATGGCGATGAATGACATGACCCACTTCGTGCACCAGGATTGCCAACAGTTCATCATCGTTTCTTGAAATCTCCACTATTTCGTCGGTAAATATAATGGTGCCGTGAGGTAGCGCAAATGCATTGGCGCCGATCTTTTTATCCCCCTTTCGGAATAGAATTTTAATGTGAAATTGAGAGTGGTTTGCAATGACTGTTTCGAAATGATTTCGTATGCGGTTCTCACTCGAAGGCTCCAGCTGGGAAGAACCTAAGACGGTTTTATCCAAAACTTTCAGGGTTTGGTCATCCGCATATTGGTAAATTGAGGTCGGCAGCTTTGGCGCGATTATTCTGGCGGCGGCGGGTACACCGTACTTGACATAAAAGAAAGCCAAAACGATCAGAGCAATGGTGCTTAGAAAAATATAGCGTTTGTATGATTCTAAACGATGTATGAATTGAAATAAGCGATGTCGCTGAAAGCGGTTTAACAGAGTATCCACCGCATCATTATCTTCGGTTTCAAATGTCGCACCACCGGTAAATGTAAAATATCGTGGCGTGCTCGCAAGTCGAGGGGATACCTTCGTGTTGAATGAGGATGTAGCGAAAAGCGTTTTACCGTTTTCAAGCTGTTCGATGCGCACAGCGCCATTGTCAAATACTTGAATAACCGCCCGTATTTGTTGGGAAGTAACGCCGTCATACCAGTATCCTTTAATCGAAATCATAAGCCAAAATCGAAATCCATAATATCCGAAACTTCTGCCCCCAACGCGCTGGTTTGCTTCTGTTCGGCGGCGACAAAACTATCGACATCACCCTTCGGGATAAACGACAGGTGTTCGACTTTGTATTTCATGGCGCGGATCCTGGCCCATGGATGAAACAAACCAAGGGTTAAAACCGTTGCCAGCGTATTGGTCAGCACGATGATCGAATATTTTACCGTCTCCATATTCGCTCGAAAACCATGGACGCTTAGCGTTATAGAATTAAA
>JAHEHB010000052.1:989-18237 GCA_024644775.1 Deltaproteobacteria bacterium | reverse complement strand
AGAATTAACCTATGATGTTCGGTCTGTGAATGACGCGAAAAACGGGAGTGTTCATCTGGTTATTGAGAGGTTTGTCGGTGGCGGATTTGCAGGTCAAGTATATCGTGTAAAAATGCTTGATATGGAATCAATCGACGGGCTGCCCGGAGAACTGAGAGTTGGAGGAATTTTTGCAATGAAGATACTGATTCCTCCGACGGGTTTTTCAAGATTGTTTCGGAATGCGCTGTACAGGATTGGTTTTCAAGGACCGTTTCAACTTCAAGTAAACCCTGCCGCAGCAAGATCCGGGGCGCTTTGGCAAAAATTTATCCGCCGTGGCGCAAAAATTCGGTTTGAAGATGAAAAAGCCGTTGCGGACATACATGCAACCTTTGTGGATCGCCAAATGGGTGGCTGCGGTGAACTGAGTGAGTGGATAGAGGGGCGAACGTGGCGGCTGGAGGTCGATGAGCAGTTAGATTTGTTGAAGCGCTGGAAAAAGGGCAAAGACGTTGATGTAGATTGTCTTGGCTCACCGGAATATCGGGCTAAACGCGAATATATGGCTAAATTTGTAGAGCTGCTGCACGATATGGGTGCATACGAATTTGCCAGACAGTACGAATGGTCGACCTGGAAGAGTCAACCAAATTGCCTCAAGCGAAAAGATACCGAGCATTTACCCGCTGAAGGATTGGTCGCAGTAGATTTTCGGGCCGGTCTTGCACTTTTACCATTTTTACCCATGAGTCCGGGAGATTTTAAATTGATCGCCAAAGGATTTGTGCGAGGAAATCTGGTGCAATTTGACAGAGGCGACATCGGAAAACTGGAACAGTTTGTCGCGGCGAACGAAAGTGAATTTGGCGATATGCAAGATATGCTGGAGGAGTTGAAAATAACCGAACAGGTGTACAGAAATTCAGTTCCGGACTTTACACACCATCATGTAAGACTTCTTTACAGCTCACCGCTCTGGTCGACGATGCGGGACAGCGCAATTACCGGGTGGAAGGTTCGCAATCTTATTGACGATCGATGCGAGGATACCTTGAGAGACAGCCGGAGCCTGACGGCAATATTTTTCGTTATCGGGATGTTCCCGTTGATCGGACAGTTTTTTAGAAAATTATGGGGTCAGGGTAATTGGCGGAAGCACTATTGGATGATGGTAACGAGTGGAAAATATCTGAAAAGGGCATTGCGGGCAAAAATTGTTGAATCGGTAATTGACTGGCACAGGGCCGGCCGGATTGCGAGTGAACATGTGTGGAAAGTCATCAATCAATCCTGGCGAGTTGTGTATCATTTTCCGCTATCGATGCTACCGGTCGTCTTGCATAGAATTATGACCGACCCGCAGTATGCTAAGGAACGCCTGGAGTATGTCGCTGTTCGGCCGATTCGCTTATATTTCAACGCCGAATTGCGTGAACAGTGGCTTCGTGAAATGGTAACAGAGGGGAAGAACAACTATCTTCTCAGCGATGATGATGCCAACGTGATTTTGTCACAACTTAAAGAACCGTTTATACAGAAGTATCTCAAAAGCTTGGCGGTGCATGTCTGCACTTTGCCGGTTACACAGGTCGTTTCGGTGCTGGTGGCGATTATTTATGTATCAATGCATCCTGAGATGCCTCGAGGACAGGCGTATGGTATCGGCCTCGGGATTATCGCGCTGTTCCAGGTCGTTCCAATTTCACCAGGATCGCTCGTTCGTGGACTTTACGTGCTATTTCTCGTGATTAAGGAATGGAATTTCAAAGACTACAATATCGCTGTGTTTCTTGGCTTTTTTAAATACATCGGTTACCTCGCCTTTCCAATCCAGATGACCTATCGGTATCCTGCTTTGGCTCGATTCATGGCGTGCCACTGGGCGACCGAAGCGGTCCATATTGTCCCTGTTTTTGGCGAAAGGGGAGCCCTGTTGGAGCACAGCATATTTAGCCTATTTTATAATTGGCCCTTGACATTACGTCGTAGAATGCTGAAAAGAAGCCGGATTCGCGCAACCATGAGAGCTCGATACTGGCACATTATTATCTGTGCAATTGCAGCATCCGGAATATTTGGGATCACAGATATTATTTACCTTAAAAGATTGGGAGCGTTACCTACTTTAAAGGAAATTTGGTGGCTTGCTGCAATTGTACCATTGCTTTGCGGTGCTGTCGTGGCGCGGGGTGCCGGTGGGGCTCCAACCTGGAGAAGAATTGTAGGCGGCGCCGTTTGCGGGTGCATCGTTGGCGTGTTTTATACTGCCATCTCAACCATATTGAGAGATGGTGGCTTGATGTGGACCGACACCCTGATGTTACCCGGTGTGTGGCGGGTATTCGTTTTTACCATAATATCCGCCATGGGAGCATTGGGGGCGGAGATAAAGGTCTCCGAATCCCGAACTGATTAATTCGATTTTGATTGATCGCCCGACAGAGTATTCTGCCTCTGTCCTGCCCGAAAGACTGGGTTTCAATGGAGAATGAAAGATAACCGCTCAGCTTCCAAAACCACCGGAAAAGGTTCTTTTCTCATCTGTATTATTCTTGTGGCACTTTGCGTAATTGTCACTGCTCTGCCAACCCCCCAAGGGCTTACGCCGGCCGGTCAACGGGTTTTGAGCATCGCGATTCTATCAATCGGATTTTGGAGCACAGAAGTTTTGCCCATGGGCGTAACCGGCATGATCGTCATCATCTTGCTGGTTATTTCAAAAAGTGTGTCCGGTTTCCAAGAAGCGCTTTACGGTTTTGCTCAGCCGGTCGCCTATTTTTTAATTGGTGTGTTAACCATCGGACTCGCCGTATTAAAAAGCGGTTTGGCAGAGCGCATCGCACACCGTTTTTTACAAACTTGCAACGGCAATCCGAGAAAACTCTATGTACAACTGGTCGCATCATTTCCTTTGCTAACCCTCATACTGCCTTCAGCCACCACCCGATCGGGCATCCTCATCCACGTGTATGAGCAGGCACTGGCGTTAAGCCGGGTTCCACAAGATTCCCCGCTTTCTAAAGCCATCATGATGGCCTTAAACTCAATCAATCGACTCGCCTCTACAATGCTGTTGACCGGTGGCATCACACCGGTGCTCTCTGCTGCGCTGGTCGGCGGTATGGGTTGGACCCGGTGGTTTGTGTTGATGTGCGTTCCCTATTTCGTGCTGCTTATGGTCGGGGCAGGTATCATATATAATAATTACCGTTCGGGGTTTTCTGGAAAGTTACCAGAATTGTCAGATGCAGCGCGTTCTCCCCTGTCCGCCATTGAAATCCGAACAGCCATCATTACACTGGGCGCTTCGGCGCTCTGGTTAACCGATGCGATTCATCACCTGCATCCGGCACTACCAGCGCTTTTTGCTTGGGTATGTCTATTAGCACCCGGTATTGGGGTGCTCAAATGGAAAGAATTTGAAAAAAGCTTCGGGTGGTCAAATTTTTTTGTGCTGGCCACTTCCTTGTCATTGGCCAATGCGTTGATTAAAACCGGTGCCGGAGCGTGGATCGCAGATACAATCGTAACCTATGTCCCAACCCTGGTAAAACAACCGGTGTCGGTTGTCATTGTGTTGCTCATATGCGCAGCCCCTGTTCGATTATTGATTCCCAACATTACCGGCTTTTTAGCCATCACCATACCGATTGCCATGTCTATTGGAAATTCCACAGGGGTGAATCCTGTTCTTTGTGGACTGGTTGTAATGATGGCAGGGGATGCGGTCCTTTACTATCCTGCTCAGAGTGCCTCATCCCTGGTCGTGTACGAACGCGGTTACCTGAGTGCTCCCGAGATTTTTCGATTTGGTCTTCTGATGACCCTGGTTGCCGGTTTGGTTGTATTGGTGATTGCGCTACCCTATTGGTCTGTATTGGGTGAATCATTGGTTCTAACGAAGTAAATTCATCATCGGTCTTTTCTGAAATATAGAACCATACTTTTTCCCAGGATTGGATTCAGTAAATTCTCAGTAAATCGAGTGATCCAAGGTTGTTGCATGATATCCCACGACAAAAAACGATGATACAGGGCCACTGGCATCGAATTTTCATTGGAAGGTGTCATCACGCACCTAAGCCACCAGTAGGGGGTATGCAGACTGTGCGCATAATGACACCTGAATAAATTGAAACCGCTTTGTTCCAGAATCTCCACTATCGCTTTTTTGGTATAGATCCGAACGTGCCCCGTGTTCGATGTGCGGTATTCTCGGGAAAGCACCCAGCAAATTCGCTCCGGAATATATCTTGGAACGCTGATTGCCAGCGTTTTTCCCGGTTTCAACACCCGTCTAAGCTCCCCTAATGCGTTGCCGTGATCGCGAATATGTTCAAGAACCTCAGCGCATATGATAACATCAAAATATTGATTGCGGAAAGGTAAGCACTCAATATCAGAAACAGATAGCGCCCAACGGCCTTGAACTTCCTCAAGTTTTTCATGAAATTTTAATTTGTTTCTGGTTTCAACGACACAGTCAAATTCTATGTCTGTTCCCATGGCAACAACATCTTTAAAACGGACGGCCGCACCGGTATGCCGACCATGGCCGCATCCGATATCAAGTATCCGACTGCCCGGTTTGATGGGGAGTTTATCGAAGTCGATGGTAATCACAAATGGATTCTTGGTATACTTCAGTCGTTTTTTGTGCCGCTTTTTCCCATGTAAATTGTTTTTGAATTCGTCTAAAGCCCGTTTGACCCATCTCAGCCGCTTTTTCAGGATGATCCAAAAGGTCGGCTATTGAACGCGCAAGCGCATCCGCATCGGCCGGGGGAACCAGGAGACCCGCGTTGCCGATTAATTCCGGCAGAGCGCCGGCTGTCGTGCTGATGACCGGGGTTGCACATGCCATGGCCTCCCCAGCCGGAAATCCAAAGCCCTCGTACATTGAAGGGACTACCGCAATGGTGGCCTGCGAGTACAATTTAACAAGTTCCGTGCTGCTGATTCGGCCGGTAAAATAAATACGATTCCCCAGCCCGAGCGCTTGTACCATTTTCGAAACATAACCGTTTTTCTGGGGTTTTCCGACAACGGTTAATTTAATTTTCCTCCGCCCCGATACTTTGGCGACGGCCTCCAAAAGATACTTCAACCCCTTTAACGGTGTATCTGCGCTATTTGTTACAATGACCTGATCGGTTTTTCGTTTTATTCCCGGCTTTGGGTGAAACCGTGTGACATCGATCCCGTTTGGCACGATTCTGAATTTCTCTTTGGGTACGTCAAACTCCCGGCAGATATCGTCCCGGGCACGCTTTGATACCGTTATAATGTGCGAGAGTGTCTTGGAAACACGCTTTTGCATACCGATAAAGGAGTACCATCGAAGCTGCTGCAGCTTTTGCCAAAATGAGTCTGTCGATTTAACCGCCAGATCTCGATCGATGGTGATGGGGTGGTGGATCGTTGCAATCGTAGGGATCGTTTTCCCGATGGTTCGAATGCTGTAGGAAAGGCTTTGGTTGTCATGGATAATGTCGTATTGATGATAGGTGCTGTCAAAGAACCTTTTGGCTCTGAACCCAAATGTCAGCGGCTCAGGGAACCCCATGGTTGAAACACTCAACCATTCAATGAGGTTGATCGGATTTGAAAGTTCCCGGAGTGTCGGCATTCGGAAAAGACTATCCGGGTTGTACAGGTCTAACGAAGGAAGCTTAAAAAGTGCGATATCCTTTTCGAAAGTTGGGTCCAAAGTTGGATAGGGTGGCCCGGAAACGACTGCCACCCGATGTCCTAATTCTGTCAAAGCTTTGGACAAATGCTGTATATAGACCCCCTGGCCACCGCAGTGTGGATTGCCTCTATAGCTGAGGAGACAGATTCTGAGTTGATCACGGCATGATTGCGACATCAGATAACCTCTTCCAATTCAAATTGAGTGATATCCTCATTTGAGTAACCAAGCTCCAGGAGAATAACCCGGGTGTTTGCACCGAATTCCGGCGATGGTGCTCGTATCGTGCCCGGATTTATGGAAAGTTTAACCGGAACGCCGAGATAATTTTCGGGTGTCTGATTTTCGGGTACCTCATCGGCTCGATCCCTTTGTATCATCATATTTTTGGTATAAAAGTGCCGCCCCTCTGGATAATGATGTTCCCTGCCGCCAGAGCATGCCGGCCGCCATGGGGAGCATTGCCACGAGGCCATCGGTCATGGAAATATCGATATATTGTCCCTTGCCGGTTTTTTCTCTTGCATAAAGGGCCAGCATGATGCCGATGGCGGCATGTAAACCACCGCCAATGTCGGCCAATTGAACGCCCGGCACACAGGGGATGCCCTCATCTGAACAATTGATCGACAACATACCGCTGTGGCCCAGGTAATTAATATCGTGTCCGACCATGTTTTTTAGGGGGCTTTCCTGTCCGTAACCGGTGATGGAGCAGTAGATAATGTTTGGATTCACTTTTCGAACCCCATCATATCCAACCCCTAACCGATTCACAACACCCGGCCGAAAACCTTCCAAAATGACGTCTGCTTTTTTTGCCAAGGTAAAAAAAATCTCTTTTCCCTTTTCGGTTTTAAGGTTCAGCGTCATGTGCTCCTTATTCCGATTAACACTTCGCGTAACGGACATGTAATCTTTTTCGAATCGTTTGTGTTCAATGGCAATGACCCGAGCTCCGTGATCTCCAAGCGTCATGGAGCAGTAAGATCCGGGAAGAAATCGTGAAAGATCCAATACCAGGCAGTTCGCAAGGGCACCGTGCATATGTTTCTCCATTGTTGCAGTTGTTTAGAAATTTCAATTACAGCCCGGCTATAAGATTCGTCAAGAGGTTTTTACGCAGTGACGGGAAAGGGAAGTGCGTTGTTTTTCTCTTTTTCTTTGCTGCAGAATTTCTTTTTGCCTCTGTAGCACATATTGGTGGACGCTTTCGATGGCCTCTTTGGTGATTTCCTTAAATGTGCAGTGACAAAATCCGTTGGTGTCGATTGTAACAACCAACAAATCTGCTTCAATACGGGAGCTGAGGTCCGGCAGTTCAATCGTTGCGGTAAAGATCGCTCCACGTTTGAACGTATTGTTTTTGAAAGACAATCCGGCAGCACCGATGTCGCGAACCGGAAGCTTTTTTTCACCGACCCTAAACTGAACCGGGGCGTTTTCTGCGGGGCGAATCCGAAAAAATTTTCGTCGATCTTTGGATTCATAACGAAATAATTCAGAATTGTTGCTACTCTGTTTTTTTCTCAAGAACAAATTCAACTCTCCTGTTTCGTGCTCTGTTTTCCGGAGTGTTATTGGGTACGATGGGAAACAAATCGGCGTAACCGGTCGCTGTTAATCGAAGGGGATCCACACCACTTGATATCAGATGTTTTAAGACCGAAGTTGCACGCACCGCCGACAATTCCCAATTAGACGGGTATTGTGAAGTCGATATTGGCATATCATCGGTGTGACCCTTGATATTAACATTGTATTCGGGATAGATTTGAATAATATCAATAATCTCGCCCAGAACCGGAGCTGCCGCCCCGTTTAATTCTGAAGAACCCGAATTAAAGAGCATCTTTCCTCGAATCTGGACAATAATCGCTCCTGCCATTGAATTTACCCTGATGTTTTCGCTTTGTTTTGTACCATCAATAAATTCATTGATGGTTTTCATCACTTCCTGCTCTCTTGTTTTCAATCCGGTGAGATTCTCGATAACAAAGCTACTGTTTGCTGTTTCCGGCATATTCACTAATTCCAGCAACCCCACCTTTGGGTTGGTTTCACCAAGGTTTATCTGGATGGATTTGATGGCTCGTTTAAATTTTTCCATGTTAAGCGATGACATGGTATAAAGCAGCACAAAAAAGACGAGCAGAAGGGTCATCAGATCAGCAAATGTGACGATCCAGTCGGTAGCATCCGATTTTTCCGAATCGATATCGATTGAAATTCCGCTATGTGTCACGTTACGCTGTCCTCATGGCAGTCAACGGTTTTCGAAGCCGTGCCGGTATGTATGATGAAAGTTTTTCATAGACGATTATCGGATTGTTAACTTCAAGGATCGAGATCGCCCCTTCAAACATGATTTCAAGATTAATTACCTGTATCATGGTTCTTGCTCTCAGTTTTCCTGCAATGGGAAGAAAAAACATGGTTGACAGCAATGACCCATAGAATGTGGTTAGCAGCGCCACAGCCATGGCGGGTCCGATGGTTGCGGGATCGTGTAACTTGCTTAACATCTGAATGAGACCGATCAGGGTGCCGAGCATTCCAAATGCAGGTGAATAGACTCCCATTTTTCTGAAGACATCCTGTACGATCGTGTGTCTCATTTTCAAAGATTCGATCTCGGTCCTCAAGGATTGACGGATCACTTCTTCGGAAGAACCGTCAGCGATCAGATCGCAGGCTTTTTTGAGAAATCGAGATTTGGTTTTAATCTCACCGAGTTCGAGAATTCCCGATTTCCGACTGATGTGGCAAAGCCGTATCATCGTTGCAACCATATGATTGGGATCTTCTTTTTCTTGAGTAAATACAAAATAGGCGGCACGAAAGGCGTTTATTACATCTTCAAACTGAAATGTTAACAGGGTCGTGGCTGTGGTACCGCCAAAGACAATCATTAATCCAGGGATATTGATGAAGTTATGGACGTCTCCGCCGAGAATAATCGCGCTGACAATGAGACCGACTCCGGAGAGAATACCGATAAATGATGCAAAATCCATTCATGCGCCCTGTTTGTATTGGATTGGAGATGTTTTATTGTTAATAAGTGGGACGATATTTTTCATAGGCCAGAATAAAATTCGATTCGACACCCCTACGATCATATAATCGGTAATAATCACAAAACCTTGAGGTTAAAGCGATTGTTAAAAACAAATTTGGTATTGGAGAATGGGTGACGGATACCGTTATGGTTTCAAGGGGTTATCGGATAGATGCGTCGCATATGTGTTTCGCTGGAGGATGCCTAAGGTTTTTGTAATGGGGTGTTGTCTGAACAGGCCGGAATTTGCAGCCAGATTGTAAATTTGATAAGGTGCTTGACCGCCTTCGTTTGGATTTTTAAAAATATCGTGTATCAGCAGGTATCCCTCGGGCATTACATGCCGGGCCCATACGCTGTAATCTGCATATACAGCGGCATAACTGTGACCCCCATCGATGAAAACAAGGCCTAACGGGGTGGTCCAGCAGCGGGCTGCCAGTTCTGATTTACACACAATCGGCACAACCGTATCTTGCAGGTTCACCCGCTCCAGCGTTTCTCTAAATTCCGGGAAGGTATCAACACATCGGTTGTTTACGTCGAATAAATCTGCATCAAAATACGCTTCTCCCCGTTGATGTTCTTCAGAGCCTCTGTGATGATCGATGGAAAAAAGTATCTGTTGGTTCTCTTTGCAAGCGGTGCCGATATAAGTGGTTGATTTGCCACAGTATCCGCCGATTTCTAGACACGGCCCTCTGCGGCTGCTCTCTAAAGCAATTTCGTAAAGACGCACACCCTCATCTTCGTCCAGAAAGCCTTTTATACGATGTATTAAGGATTGATCAATCGGCATTTGTAAATTGCTTTCATAGCGCCATGCGATCAACTATGGCAGTCTATCGTATCCGGTAACCAGGACTTCCCTGGGTTTAACGCCGTCCGAGGGGCCGACAACGCCTTCTTTTTCCATCACCTCGATGATTCGGGCTGCTCTGTTGTAACCGACTCGAAGGTGTCGTTGGACCATTGAGATGGATGCCTGTCCTGTTTTTGTTACCAATGCCACCGCCTCGTCGTATCGTTCGTCGTATTCTTCAGAATCCTCGGAATCCTTATTTTCGACAGGTGCTTTGGTAACGGAAATGTCGTATTCAGGCTTCTTTTGGTTTTTTAAAAAGTTTGTAATCCTTACAAGTTCGGCTTCAGATATAAACGCTCCGTGGATCCGTTGGATTTTGGCTGTACCGGGAGGTAAAAAGAGCATATCTCCGTTTCCAAGAAGATTCTCCGCTCCATTTGTATCTAGAATCGTACGTGAATCGGTTTTGGATGATACTTGAAAGGACAAGCGGGTCGGAAAATTCGCTTTAATGACACCGGTAAGAACATCTACTGAAGGCCTCTGCGTCGCTAGGATAAGATGGATTCCAGCCGCTCTGGCCATCTGGGCAAGTCGTGTAAGCGCTACTTCAACGTCTCGCGAGGCAACCATCATCAGATCGGCGAGCTCATCAATGATAATGACAACATATGGCAGATGCTCCAATTCGTTGGAAGTATCTTTTTCAGCTTTGTTGTTATACTGTTGAATGTTACGAGCCTGGTTATCTGAGAGAAGCTCATATCTTCGTTCCATTTCTCGAACGGCCCAGAAAAGCGCATGGGTTGCTTTTTTAGCATCCGTCACGACCGGTGTGATTAAGTGGGGAATCTCGTCATAAATGGAAAGCTCAATTCGTTTCGGATCGATGATGATCAACCGCACATCATGGGGTATGGATTTGTACAAAAAACTACAGATCATCCCATTGAGAGCTACGCTTTTACCGGAACCGGTCGCCCCGGCGATGAGTAAGTGTGGCATTCGATCCATTTCCGTCACAATCGGATTTCCAACAATGTCCTTGCCCAAACAGATTGTCAGCTTCGATTTTGATTTTTCAAAAACCCTTGAAGACACAATTTCTTTAAATCTTACGGTTTCCCGAACCGCGTTCGGTATTTCAATACCGATAACCGCCTTCCCCGGAATCGGCGCCACGACACGAATGCTTTCAGCGCGGAGTGTCAGCGCAAGATCATCGGTTAGATTGACGATTTTGTTGATTTTTACACCCGGAGCCGGCTCGTATTCAAATGTGGTAACAACCGGCCCAGGGGTTACGGCCACTACCTCTCCATTCACACCGAAATCGACGAGTTTCTTTTCAAGCAGTTTCGATTGCATCCGCAGGTTTTCTTCGTCCGCACTGGTCGATTTTTTTTCAGGATTATCCAGCAAGTTGATGGAAGGTATTTGAAGATCTTCTTCAGTTCGCATAAATTCAAACACATCTTGTTTGGGAACGGGGGCTTCTTTGATCGGTTTGGTTATGGGGGCCTTGATCTCGATTTTTCGCTTCTTCCTTTGGCCCCGTTCTTTGCGGGTCTGTGTCCGTTTTTTTGCTTTTCTTCGGCGTTCATTCCATTTGAGAATAACGGTGACGATGTGGTCCCCAAGATAACGCAGCGCGTTCCACGACCGGCGGAAAAAGTTTAAAAGAGAAAATCCCGTAACAAGAATAAAACCGACAATCCACAATAGGATCAGGATAATGGAAGCGCCCATAACGTTTGTATACTGAACGAGTATTGATTTTATAGGTTTTCCTATAAAGCCGCCTGCGGAAAACGTGGTCCCAAAAAAAATGTAATCCGGTTTGTGTATGGCCATTAAACTGCCTGTTGTCAGTACAAGCAGGATTCCGCCGGTAATGGTTCTCGCAAACGCCACTGCTGCGTGGTCACAGAAAAAGTGAATGCTAAGGAAAAGCAGCAAAATCGGAAACCAAAACGCACCCAAACCAAAAAGACCAATGAGTGTGCCTGCCAGGTAAGATCCGATCAACCCGAATAGGTTGTGAATTTTGGAAACCGCTTTCGGATTGAAAAACGAGGGATCGGAGGGGCTATAGGACAACAGGCTCATTAACGTGAAGATGACGAGAAAAAAAAGACAAATGCCGGCTATTTCTCTACGCATATGTAATCCGAAATAAAAGTGATTTTCTTTTTTTATACTTCGATGATAAACGGTAAAATGACCGGCCGTCTTCCGATGGTAAAATAAAAATACTGTTTTAGCGCTTTTTGAACCTTTTTTCGTATGATATTGACCCGGTTTATTTCTTCGGGGTCCACGTCTTCAACGACCTCCAGGATGACGCATAGGGCATCATCAAGTAAATGTCCGGTTTCAGTTTCAAAGACAAATCCCTTGGAGTCAATCTCCGGCCCATAGATCACAACACCGGTCTCTTCATCAAACGCCAATGATACGACCACAAGCCCTTCTTCAGACAGGACGCGTCTCTCCTTTAGTACACTTCTACCCACATCACCGATTCCCTTCCCATCGACGAGCACCCTACCGGTGATTATTTCACCGTCTAATCTAGCACCTGATTCGTCCAATTCGATTACTTGGCCATCTTCGGCTAACAGCACGCACTCTTTTGAGATTCCCATCTCCTCTGCAAGTCGGGCATGAAGTATTAGGTGCCGGTATTCTCCGTGTATGGGTATGAAATATTTTGGATTTGTCAAACGGATCATCGCTTTTAACTCGTCTTTAAACGCATGCCCAGAGACATGAATTGCCGATATCTTTTCATAAATGACGTCTGCGCCAAGCTTATAGAGTTTATTGATGATATTTGCGATGGCCTTTTCGTTTCCGGGGATGAATTTTGACGATAGAACAACCGTATCACGTTCTCTTATTTTGATCTGTCGATGATATCCGGCGGCCATCCTGGCAAGAGCCGACATTGGCTCTCCTTGGCTACCGGTGGTTACGATGATGATTTCATCCTCCGGATAGTCGTCGATTTCACCGATATCAATTTCCATGGCATCCGGGATGTGGATGTGTCCGAGTCGTTTTGCAATATCGACACTAATTTCAATGCTTCTTCCGTTAAATACAATTCTGCGTTCTCTTGCCTTTGCGATGTTTACAATCTGTTGTATTCGGGCAATATTGGAGGCAAACAAGGATATAATGATTCTTCCTTTGCTATCTTCGGTAATTTTTGCGATGGTCTTTCCAATTTCTGTAGCGGAAATCGTGTGGCCTTCTTTTTCTACATTCGTGGAGTCCGACAACAACGCCAAGACCCCTTCTTTCCCGTATTGTGCAAACTTACTTGAATCGGTTACCATACCCTTTATGGGAGTATCGCTGATCTTAAAATCTCCCGTGTGTATGACTCGCCCGTAGGGAGTTTGAATGGCAAGACCGACTCCGTCCACAACGCTATGGCTAACCCGGATAAAATCGAGTTCAAATTCCCCTATTTTTAGTTTTTCTCCCGGTTTTATTTCGTGTAACCCACCGGTTGCCTGCACATCGAATTCTTCCAGTTTATGTTTCACAATCCCCAACGTGAAGGGTGTTCCAAAGATGGGCGCATCGATTTCTTTTAACAGATAAGGCAGCGCACCGATGTGATCTTCGTGGGAATGGGTGAGTATAACACCGGAGGTAATCTTTCTTTTCGCTTTGATGTAAGTCATGTCCGGGATGACATAATCGACCCCTAACATGTAATCTTCGGGAAACATCAGGCCGGCATCTACCACGAATAGTGTATCGCCGTATTCAAAAACCATCATATTGAGGCCGATTTCGCCGAGCCCTCCAAGCGGGATGATCTTTAAGCTCATGGTTTAACGGTTTTGCCCCTTTCAAACCCCTCACAGATTCGATTTCTGACTCTTTCAAGGAGATCGTCTTTTGTTTTTCGGGTATAAGTTGATGTATCAATCGGTTCGGTAATCTCTAATAAAACATTACCGGTCTCTATTTGGAGGCGCTCTTTAGGCATAATGGATCGGGTGCCATGCAGAATAACCGGTACAATCGGCACTCCGGAATCGACTGCTAAGGCGAACCCACCTTTTTTAAAAGGGCGAATGTTACCGTCCAAACTGCGAGTCCCCTCCGGAAATATGATAACCGAAACGCCATTTCTGATCGTATCGGCTGCTCGCTTTAGGCTGGCATAAGCGGCTCGCCGGTCGGATCGATCAATGCTGATGTAGCCGGATCGTTTCATAGCAAAGCCAAACAGCGGTATTCTGAAAAGCTCCGCTTTTGCGAGCCAGCGAAATTGGACTTTCAAAAAGGCTAACAACACCGGAATATCAAAGTTGCTCTGATGATTTGACATGTAGATGTACGATTTGGAGGGATCGATATGGGAAATGCCCCTGACGGTTACTTTGATGCGGCTGGCAAATAGAATAGACCTCCCCCAGAGCCTTGCGGCAATATGTGAACACCTGCCGGTTTTATCGAAAATAGACCCAAGGATGGCAACGTTACCCCAAAAAATGGTGCTAAGCACCGTCCATATCATAACAAATAGGGTCCGTATCATCGCGACGCTCGAGAATCGTTAGTTTACTTTTATTTTAAATTATTCGTTCTTTACTTCGTGTTCTTGTGGTTTAATACTTTTTTTGTTTTGGCTTGTCCCGATTATGTCGTGATTTCAAGTTTATCAAAGATGCCGTCAATATACCGAATGACCCAATTCCGCTGGATTTCTGTTGCATAACCGATACAGGTGCACTTAACTTTGCGTTGCGTTCTCACCAGCAATTCACATGTCAATCGGTCGGTTTCTAAGTCTACCCCAAAACAAAGCGGCTGGCATTCAATATGCGCAGCCTGCTCTTCGGTCAGTAACTCCGGCTCAATAAATATCCAATAAATTCCATCGATACCACTGGCCTTCAGATTTTCATTCAAATACATCTTTACTTTTTCGTAATCTTTCGGCCTCAGTTCATCGATTACGTATTGTTTCATATTGTATGAAAATACCACAACTTATGGCAACTCGCAAGATTTAATCACCGTTTTCAATTTTACAGTGGCACAGGGTGGGTATTTTTTATCCGGTTTCTCTGGAGTCCTCGATAAAAGTGGATAATTTGTATACACCTGGCGTATCAAAAAAGATAGGTTTCCATACTGGTTTTGATTAAAAAATAATTTATATTCAATAGGTTATGTATATTTATTTCTTATTCGGCACAGCTCTTGCTCTGGCCATTGTAAGTACTGAGTTTGTGAACACCCATTTGACAAAGGTCCATATGAACTTAATTTGTTGAACACTCTGTATTTATTAAAACAATTTTTGTGAAGGAGTAAATCGGAAAATGAACATCAGAAGAATAACCTCTTTAACCGCATTATTGTCGTTTATTATCATCCTGTTCACCAGTTTCATTCTTTATATTGTACCACAGGGTCGAGTTGCTTATTGGGCGGATTGGCGCCTTTGGGGGCTGACGAAGGAGCAGTGGACGGACATTCACATCATAAACGGTCTGCTTTTTCTCATCTCGATTTTTCTTCATATTTATTATAACTGGAATCCAATCGTGACATATTTAAAAAATAAAGCCAAGGAGCTGAAAGTCTTCACCAAAGAATTTAATGCGGCACTCGTCCTCACGCTGGTTTTTACATTGGGAACCTATTTGGGGTTACCGCCCTTTAAATGGGTGTTAGGTTTTAGTGAGAATATCAAAGAAGCTGCCGCAGAGCGATATGGCGAACCCCCCTATGGACATGCAGAATTATCGACACTGCGAACCTTTACCAAAAAACAGGGATTTGATCTCGCGGATAGTTTAGAGAAATTGAAGAAAGCGGGGATCAAAGCTGAAAATGAAAAACAGACACTAAAAGAAGTCGCCCGGTTGAACCGTATGTCTCCTCAACAGATTTATCTGGCGATGAAGCCGGAAATATCGACCGGTGCCATCAAACCATTTCCAGAGAGCCCGCCTTCTGGTCTTGGAAAACGGACACTGGCAGATATTTGCCAGGAATACAATTTGAACTTAAAAACCATCGAAAGGCGTCTTTCTGAAAACAATATGAAGGCAACTGCCGATATGACCGTAAAAGTCATTGCAGACAAATACAATGTGGGTCCGTTGGATGTGTTTGAAGCCATCAAAAAAAGCGCTGAAGCTTCAACAAAACCAGCCGAAAAGACACCCGAGCAAACGGGCGCCAGTGCCGAAGGCAAGCAACCGATGGGGCTTGGAAAGATGACGATTGCGGAAGTTTGTACCAATTATCAATTGGATCAGGCGGTGGCGATAAAAAAACTTGCTGACAATGGTGTTAAGGCCGTACCCGAAGATAAAATGAAAAAAGTAGCGGAAAAAAATAACACCACGCCGCTTGACCTTTTTGAGACGATGAAGATGAAATAGAAAGATTTACAGGGAAGGGAATTGATTTTCTATGGATATTAAAACACTTGTTCGCGAGCAAAAAGACCTTATTATCCAAACGCGTCGAGAATTGCACCGTATCCCGGAACCTGCGTATACGGAGAAAAAGACGTCTGCGTATATCAGTGATTTTTTAAAAAGGGAAGGGTTGTCTGTCCAAACCGGGATTGCAACCTACGGGGTCGTAGGCCTGTTGGAAACAGCAGGGTCCGGAAAAACGGTGATGCTTCGGGCTGACATGGATGCACTTACAATCGATGAAGAAACAAATCTGCCATTTGCTTCGACCCATAAGGGTGCCATGCATGCCTGTGGTCATGATGCGCATATGGCCATGGTCCTCGGGGCGGTAAAAGTTCTCAATCAAATGAAGAACGATCTAAAGGGAACCATTAAGTTTTTGTTTCAACCTGCAGAAGAGGGACCCGGCGGGGCAAAGCCGATGATCGAAGCCGGGGTAATGGATAATCCGAAAGTAGATTATTGCTTTGGTTGCCATGTTTGGCCAAATATTCCAGAGGGCTTTGTTGGAGTAAAAGATGGGCCACTGATGGCTGCGATGGATCGGTTTGATCTCAAAATATTCGGCAAAGGGGGACATGGCGCCATGCCGCACCTCTGCGTGGATGCCTTGGAGGTCGGCGCCCAGATCGTCAGTGCCCTGCAGCGGATAACGAGTCGCCACATGAATCCGCTGAGCCCGACGGTGGTCTCCACCTGTACGTTCCACGCCGGCACCGCGTTTAATATCATTCCGAGCCAAGCCGAGCTGTCCGGTACCACCCGAACATTTGATAAATCCATCTGGCTTTCTTGGCCGGAACGTCTGGAAAAAGTGATCGGCGGGGTGTGTCGGTCAATGAACGCAACTTACGAACTTGATTTTTGGCAGGGATATCCTCCTACTGTAAACGATTCGGAGATGGCGCAGGTTGTTCGCAATTGCGCGTCGAGGGCTGTCGGTAAAGAGCATGTGATTGAACCGGAGCCGACCATGGGGGGTGAGGATATGTCCTATTTTCTGGAAAATGCCAAAGGATGCTTCTTTTTTCTCGGTGTCGGCAGAGAAGGGGGGGCCCCTATTCACAATTCAAAATTCGATCTAAATGAAGATATGCTGCTTTATGGAGTTGAGACCTATTGCCGGGTGGTTTGGGAATTGCTTGGGCAGCGCTAACCGCTAATCTGTTTACCATACCATTGGGACATACCCATCTTTGATAAAATTTGAAACCATAGAGCCCACGTACTCAACATTAAAA
>JAHEHB010000052.1:0-979 GCA_024644775.1 Deltaproteobacteria bacterium | reverse complement strand
AGAAGGGGGTTCCCCTATTCACAATTCAAAATTCGACCTCAATGAGGATATGCTGTTAAATGGGGTTGAAACTTACTGTCGAATTGTTTGGGAATTGCTTGGATAGGGGCCATTGGAGTAAGCCTAAACCGGCACCCTAACATACTACAACATCTAAATCATAGGGTATTGGAAACTAGGAGACCGGTTTGCCAGTGCCTGGAGCCTGGGTAAAGAATTGAAAGGCACATCAAAGGCTCAAAGTCGGAACTCAAAGATCTGAATGTAAGAATGCTATTTATTCCGACCCCAAAGCACTCACTCCTCCGCCCTTCTTAATTGTGATTTTCGTGAATGCTGTAACAGAGTTTATTTCCAGCCACAAAGACACCAAGGCGCGAAGAAACATCGCTCATGATAATTTTGTGTCTTTGTGCCTTGGTGGTATTTTTTTCGTTTTAAAGGAGCGACCCTGCCTACCAGACCATCGGGGTATATCCCTCTTTGATGAAGTTAGACACCATGGACCCCACATATTCGACGTCGAAACCGAGTTCCTTTAGTTTATCAGATTTACCTGAATGATCCGACAAATATTTGCATGCCACCGGGGTCTGGTAATCGAGCAGTTGAGCGGCTTCTTCCGCAACCTCTTGATCGTCACAGACCAATGACTCAAAGGGACCAAAAAATACGACTTTTACATCGTCCAACCATTTATTTTTTTGAGAATTACGTGCGTATAAAATACCGGATAAGGCCTTTTCTTTTTCACCGGTTGAAAGGATTATTAAAACTTTTGATGACATGGAAGCCTCCTATTAGAAGATCAATGAATTCGTTAAGTGTCTGAGTACGATCTTATATCAGCTTTCTTTTTTTAGATACATATTGTAATCTTCGCTGTGTGTTTTGTCAAAATTGGTGCACAACAGGGAGAAGGAAAACAGGTAACAGATGAAGCGCTGGCACAGATGATGACCCCTATTGATACGCTATT
>JAHEHB010000361.1 GCA_024644775.1 Deltaproteobacteria bacterium | reverse complement strand
TAGAGGCCTTCGGGAAAACTGTCATCCTCAAGTTCCGTGGTATGGGAGAGGGACCCGTTGGCCAAAGCGCTATACTCTGTCGACGTACGAAAACCCGCGCCCAGTACCCCCGCCTCTGCCGGACAATTTTGCTCTTTGACATATTGGGCGGCAATCTTGCCGAAAGGCATTGCCGATCCGGCCACCGTCATGCCAAGATGACTCAGCGCCATGAGCTTGACGTAATCCACCATCTCCCGACTAAAGTCCTGGTACCCGCTGCGGCAAATCCATTCCGCAATTTCTCTCGTTGTTCTTGCTCCCATCTTGGCCTCCTTTCAATCAAGGCTTTTTTGTTGTTTCACATGCATTATCAAATGTCCGGATTCCGAATCCTTTTTTTCCGTCAGACGGACATCGGCAATCTCACCGATAACGATGGTCAATCTCACTGCCACTGGATTTTTGCCTTCCAATACATGTCCTCCGTATATATTCCCATCGCTATCGGAAAATGTTCCGTGGATATGCGTATCTATCCCATCGGCTTCATTTTCGAAAATAATTCCGACAAGGCTCAATATTTGCATCGGCCCCGAGATAACCCGGGGCGGGCCGAAATCGAAACCGCTTTCAGCCTCACTGTTGACCACGATGCACTCAATGCTCAGATGGCGTATGCTGCCGACCACTGTCAGAATTTGTCCGCAGCGGATTTTATTGTCCACACATATTTTTTTGATGCCCCCGATCAAATCTTCATCGATGGGTAAATGTTTAACGATGACCTTTCCGATACGGGCAACGGGATCTCTCATTTTTGGATATTCCCCTTTCTTTCATTACCATCACTTTTTCCAGCCTGATTCAACTCTTATACCCTAAAGTGATTCCACCATCTACCGAATAATTCTGGCCGGTTATGTAATCGGCATCGTCCGAAGCCAAAAAGAACAATACGTTCGCCACATCCTCCGGTATACCCAATCGGCCCAGGTGAACATGCTGCAAAACGTTCTCCTTAAACGCCTCTGGGAAATCGAGAACTCGCTCGGTTCCGATGATACCCGGGGAAACGCAATTAACGGTGATACCGTAGGGTGCTACCTCCTTCGCCAGGGATTTGGTAAACGCGATGATACCGCCCTTGCAGGCGGCGTAATCGGCGGTTCCCGCCTGGCCCAGGATTCCGGCCTGAGAAGCCATATTGACTATTTTCCCCTTCCGCCGATCGATCATATGGTTGATGATGGCCCGGGTGCAGTTGAGCGTTCCATAGAGATTGAGCGCGATGGTCTTATCCCAGCCGTCTTTATCCGACTGGCCGAACGGCCCTATTTTTTCACCAACGGCACCCCCGGCCACATTGAGCAGTACATCGATTTGGCCCAATTTAGCAAGAACGGTTTCTGACATCTGTTTGGCATCCTCCAATTTCGTCACATCCGTCTTTACCGCCATTCCGTCATGACCCAGCTCCCGGATTTCATGGATCACTTTGTTTGCTCCATCGAGGGATATGTCGGCTGCGACGACTTTTGCCCCCTCCTTTGCAAATCGGTGAACCGTTGCCTTTCCAATGCCCATAGCACTGCCGGCCACAATGACAACCCTGTCTTTCATTCGCATGGTGTATCCCTCCAATCCGTAATTTGCATTTTCCGTAACAGAGGCTATGGGTCGAATCATTGCAATTTCTGAACAAATTTGCAATCCTCATAGCCTGTGTCAGTACTACTTGATTGACACCTTTTGTGCGTTTCCGTATTGATTGAAAGGAGGGGGCATCCAATCCTCAGAGAACGAGAAGGAGGTGTACCATGGAGGCGGTGATTAAATGGATGACGATCGTAAATTCATTGTAAAGAAAAAAATAAAAGGCAAGATTAATCAACTTAATATGAACCTGGCTGCAACCACCCCACCGATTCAAGCTCTCTTATCCCTAAAGGAGATGGAGCAAACGCAGTTGATCATTTCAAAAAGTGTATCAAATACTATGAAGATAGTAAAATGTTTATCATAATTGGTGTAGCTTGGAGTGGGTTAGGATGCGGATATTATTATTTGGGGGATTTGGATGCTGCTCTGAAGTATATGGAAAAAGGACTTGATTTAACAGTTGGTGGTGGAAGTGAGTGGTGGGTATCCTTTCATTATCTTAACCTAAATAAAATACATCTTGAGATAGGCAATTTAGACAAATCTCGGAAATTTGTCGAAGAGGGGATTGATCTTAAAAACAGCCCAGTATTACTGCATCGGGTTAATGAGGATATGAGAGGGCTGTTAAACTTTGCGTTCGATATGGGCTATCAAGAGGCAAACAAGGGATACGTTTCTAAATGTCATCTCTGCTTGGACATTCGAAAATATCTCGCTTTGAGCGGTGATTTTGAGAATCTGCAGCCCAGGCAGTTCTACGAGCAACTTAAAGAAGAGAACGGGATCGCCGTTTAATTGAATAACCAAGAGGTATATTGATACAAGGCAATATTAAAGACTTTCGATGTTGCTTTACGAACTAATTACGATCGACTATTAGAAGGTTTTCCACAGATCGGACACTGGCTGTTGGATTCCTGTTTTCAACTTAGAAATCGATGGCGCCGTACAAGTTTTTAAATTCCCGATCTTGTGTTTACCTTGAGGCATTAGCCGGACAGGTGACGAAAACGCAATTGGCCACGAGTTGGGGCGGAGAAGAGAGGTTTGGATGACTTTGTGGAGCGCGATGAGGCGCAGGAAATTTGCATTAGTAGCGGCGATTGGTGTGGTCTTTTTGCTCGCGCCATGGCAATGTGGCGTGCATGCACGGGAAGAGGCTGCAACGAATGAGGTGCTTTCCGAACAAGCATTCCTGGACTGGCTGGAGGCGTTGCGCGCCGAGGCACGCAGGAAGGGCATTTCAGACAATACCTTGCGCGCTGTATTAGGAGATATCGCTCCGGTGATGCGCGTGATCGAACTTGACCGCAGACAGCCGGAGTTTACCCAGACCTTCTGGACTTACCTCCGGAAGCGCGTCAGCGACGAGCGAATAAAACGCGGTCGCGCAATGCTGGCGAAGCATCGTGAACTGCTGAATAAACTTTACACCGAATACGGTGTGCCACCACGCTATATTATCGCATTCTGGGGACTGGAGTCGAACTTTGGCGATTTTCAGGGTAGGTTCCGTGTGATCGAGGCTTTGGTGACGTTAGCCTACGACCAGCGGCGTGCCCATTTCTTCCGTGCAGAGCTTCTGGGCGCACTACAAATTATCGAAGAAGGCCACATCTCGCCAGATGCGATGATGGGATCCTGGGCCGGGGCGATGGGGCACATGCAGTTCATCCCTTCCACATTTAACGGACATGCGGTGGATTATAACGGAGACGGCCGAAAGGACATCTGGGGCAGCCTGCCGGATGCCTTCTCCTCCGCGGCCAACTTCCTCTCCAACAAGGGCTGGCGGCCGGGCGAAGTCTGGGGC
This sequence comes from Deltaproteobacteria bacterium, assembly GCA_024644775.1. The sequence goes on along the minus strand of JAHEHB010000361.1, from coordinate 2,238 downwards.
CGCGAGGTGTGCCTCCCGGAGGAATTCGATCTGATGCTTGCCAAGATAAACAGGAAAAAGACGCTCAAGGAGTGGTCGTCGTTTGGGGTGCGGCGGCCCAATGACGTGGCTTTACCGCAGGCGAATATGGAAGGCTCCATTGTGCTGCCACAGGGTTATAAAGGCCCTGCGTTTTTGGTCTACGACAACTTCCGGGCCATCATGCGCTGGAACCGTTCCATCAACTACGCAATCTCCGTCGGTCATCTTGCGGACCGAATCGCCGGACTGCCGCAGATTGCAAACGGCCGGGATGCGGAGCATGAACCCCTGTCGCGCGAGGAGGCCATGGAGATGCAGCAGCTTCTCAACCAGCTCGGTTTTGACGCTGGCCCGGAAGATGGTTTGCCGGGTCCCCGTACGGCTTCCGCGATCCGGATATTTCAGAAGGAGCACTCGTTGCCGCCGGACGGCTATCCATCGCCAACCTTGCTGAAACGTCTGCGGGCGCTTGCGGAGGCGTTATCGTGAGTGAGGGCATGTGTCACATCTTGTTGAATTAAAGCGGCGAAGAGCGGCACATCCTATATGACCACCATGATCCATTTTACAAGTTGCAAAATCCTGTTAGATGTCAGACATATCGAAGGTTTTTCACACCACCGATACTTTCATTTTTTGAATAGATACCTCAGAAATAATCAGCGTGAAGATGCTCAAGGCAAAGCTGAAGCGCTATGACAACCGGCAGGGTAAAATCGTGTTTGAGCCGCTTGCATAAATGAAGTGCGATTGCTGCAATACGACGATTGAACCCGGTGAGGCAATGGGACATCAGGGCAGGACCCTCTGCACACCCCATTCTCGGAGAGAATCCATGCACGGATCGGGTCAGTTCCTTAAGGTCGACCTTTCCCACCGGATTGTCGAAACATTCCCGTATCCCCTACGGCTCTTCCCAGCCAACCTGGCTTCGGAATGAACCCGCATTATTCATCAACACCTTGTTATCTCGGTGATTTCTCGATATTTCCCATCGAATCAATAAAATAAACTGTCTTCCCCTTTTCATGGTAAGATGCGATTTTCAGGGTATCCTGTCCCCCTTCTTCGATGGTCAGGACCACCCCTTCACCGGGACGATATCCCCTCTGCTTCAGATCCTCGATCGTAACAGTTTCAGCGGGATAGTCGACAAAATACGCCTGAGCGGCCGTGTACGCATTTTTGATGTCTGCATTCGCTGCGGCATCATAGGCTCGGGTTCTGTATGCCATGAAGTTGGGAATGGCGATGGCCGCCAGCACGCCTGCTGTGGCAATGGTCGCGGAAGCATCCTGAGCCATAAGAAATTCAAGGGGATTATTTTCAAATGTAAAGGAAAAGGAGACAACAGGATCGGACCAATTTATCTGGAAACCGTAAACGCCTTTTAAAGGCAAATTGGCCTGGCGGGCTGAAGGAAGATCGAAAAGATCGACTGGATGGTCTGCAATATCGCCCAGAAGAGAGAGAAATTGCAGGTATACGTAATAAACCTTCGACGGGACGCGAGGGAGGCGGGTTGAAAGATTCAACACGGCATGTTGTGCATTCTGGGTTTTGTCGATCCAGGATTTGATTGAAACGCGCTCTAAAAAATTTGCCCTGTCGAAAAGCGCCTGGGGAACCGATGCAAAAACCAGATAGCCGCCGTCTTCCGTCCAGAAAAGGTGGGTCTTGATGGCATTGAGGATTCCGAATATCAGGCGCTCGGAAGGACGGGGCGTTTCCTCCTCACCCGCCAGGGAAAAAATGGACGGCAGCGTGAGATGCCAGTATTGTTTGCTGTCCTTTTCATGGGTTTCCATGGATGCATCCTGAAGATTCGAGATATTCGTTAAAAGACGGTTCATTTTCTCCCTGTTCCCGATTTCCAGGGCGACAAACGTATCGATTTCATCGCGAAAGATGATCGCTTCGGGACCGAACGCTCCTAGGACATCGTCCAAAGGCATTTTCAAATGTTTCTGACAGGCGTCGTCCGCCTCTCGAAGCACCCGAAATGCCGGAATGTTCTCTTTCTCCGCAAGGATTTTTAATGCGTGGGCGATTTCCCTCAGCGGCAAGGACGTTGTAAAAACAGTTTCTGGGATGCCTGAGGCCCATAGGCGGAAATTGTTTTCGATGTCCGGGAAAAGCTTCCTATAACCCGCTTTTGGCGCATCGATGCTCAGTTTAAGACGGCCTTTGCCCTTGCTCACCCCCCATCCTAAGGCA
>JAHEHB010000360.1 GCA_024644775.1 Deltaproteobacteria bacterium | reverse complement strand
TCCTGTGGCGTAGGAGATGGATTGATTTCTATGGTTACTAAAATTATTCTCCCAGGTATGGTTATAAATTTTGGCATCAAAGCCCCGAGCGATATCCACGGTACTATCCGATGAGCCCGTGTCCACCACGATGATCTCATCTACAAAATCCCTTACGCTCGCAAGGCATTGCGGTAACCATTTTTCTTCATCTTTAACCATCATACTTAGTGAAATCGATGGCTCCCGAACCGTGCTGCTGTTAGGCATTACCCTGTCTCCTTGTAAGATCTTACCAATTCCAAAATGCGAAAGACTCTGTCAAAATAGGTGTGTTCCGATAACACCCGCCGATGGGCGGATGCTGCCATCTTCATCCGATCTGTATGTTTCCGGAGCCACTTTTCATGCAAATCAAACCACTCTGCTGTTGAATGTGCCTGAACCATCTCGTCGGCATCAAAATACCGTTTTAAGATGGGGGTTTCATCCACGATCTCAAATCCGCCGCAAGCAGGAATCACAAAGGTTCTCTCGTTGAGTTGAAACTTTCTTGTTTTTTGAAAAGCGTGGTGATAATTGGGGCAAATTCGCACTTTCCCATAAACCTCGCCTGACTGGTTTTGCGGAATCGAGGTTACACCTTCCCCCCAACTGTCTCCGCGGATCAGAAACTCGTATTTTTTCATAAGGGGCTTTAGATAAATATCTGTGGTGGTCTGCTTAACGGTGCTGTTGGTTCCGATAAATCCCATATCATATTCAATCATGCGGTTTCTGGGAAGGTGAATCATTGGGTTTGCTGCCATGGGAATTGAATATACCGGATATCCCATCTGCTTCCATTCGGAATATTCCTTCTCGATACCGGTTGAGTCTGCAGGAGAAAAGAAAATATCTCCCACCATTTTCTGCCGTACAAGTTTGGCGGTCTCTTGGGTCATCTCATGGAGGCCGTCCAGAAGCTGAAAGGTTTCTGCCCAAACCAATCTAACAATTTTTTTCTTCTCGGCTAACTCGGTTAAATAGTCGATAGGGAGTTGTTTAAGATAATCTGGCGAACAGGCCGTAATCAGTAAATCCGGCTGAAATCGGCGAATCGATTCTTCAGCATTGTCGGAAAAAAAGAGATGCCTCACATCGAAATTTAATAACTTGAAGGCGGCATAGAGGTTTTCACAATAATATTTGAACCCACCGGACGGCGGTAAATGAAGTAAAATCTTTCTTGTAACGTTTTCTAATTTTAGCGTTTTTAATAGGCGAACTTTACCTTTTATAAAATCCGGTAGATGATACCGATCCATAAACGGCTTTTTGGAGATGATTGTATCCGGCCCTCTTTTCTCTTCTTCAAGGGTTTCTTTAAGGAGGATGCTGATTTTTTTAACCTGATCATCGATGTCAAATCTGCCTTTGATCTGTTTGCGGAATCTTTCAGCGAGTTCTTTCCGACCTGAATTCTCGTATTCTTTTGTAAGCGTTGCGCACGATTGGGGTGTATCGAAAAGCGCACGTTTGGGAAATATCTGTTCGCTTCCCGGCCATGAATGAACCAGGGGCATCAATCCACAGGCGATGCCCTCGATAAGCGCATATTGAAAGGATTCAAACAAGGAGGTCGAAATAATGAAATCCTTGTCCCTCAACCATGCAGGAACATCTTCGATATGCCCATAGAATGTTACGGGAATATTCAGACGTGGCAGCATTTCTTCCAGATAAATTCTGGAACGCATTTCATGAAAATCACCCGCGATGTGAAAGGTGTATTCCGGATCCATTTCATGGATGGCTTTACAGCATTGCAAAAGCATTTGTGGCCCTTTTTTGTAGCTGATACTCCCAAGATAGGCCACTTTTTTACCGTATTGCTTATTATCCGGTATTTTATATTTCGAAAAATCGAGTCCATTTGGAATAATGATCGCATTGTGGTTGATGTGAAACCGTCGGCAAAAAAGATCTCGCACCGTTTCATTGACAAAGACCAAACGGTCGACACGGTTCCAGTTAATACCCTTTGGATGGGTGCCAAATGCTTCATAGCTATGTAATCTGCAAATGGCAGGTACGATTTTAGGCAGTTGAGTGGCTGCCACTAAGTGGGATTCGCACCATTCGAACCAAGCAATATCGCATGTTTTTAATTGATCCCCCAGGGCCTGTGGGTTTTCAATATCAAAGAAAGTGACTGCAAACTCGGATGCCAGTCGTTCGGTAATATTTTTTAAAAACGTGTTATTGGAAGAGACAATCCCTAAACGCGGACACTTTGATGTGTTAACGTCAGGTACAGATACGTAAGAGATATTCTTTTCGATGGTTGTAGAATCGGGTGTTATTTCGTTGCAACGCTTCAACCGTTCACAAGCCTTCCGGCGATGGGTTTCAGCAGGCCCCCATTCTCTGTGTGTCCGCCAAAGCTTTTCATAAATAAAACCAGAAGTTAACTGTTTCCAGTACCGGTTGGAAGGTAGGAGTGCCCGTTTTTTCGAAAATTCAACTACAATGAAATCAGGAGCAATCTGATCCAGAATGTTTTCTTGTATCTTCAGACAACACTGATGCCGTTTTTCGCTGTCTTTCAGTAACGCATCGTATCGAATGCGATGTTGATACCCGGGTTCAGGGAGATGAACCGCCCTAAATTCCCTGGACAAAAGAAGACGGGCCAAAAAATCAATGTCCGTGGCAAACGGCAAACTTTCATCAAAATGACCATATTTTTCATAAACGATTCGCCGGGTCAGCGTCGCGGCGCGACCGGGTATGGGAGAACGGCCTTCTTCAATGACACGTTTTAACAGACTCATACCATCTGCTTCGTTGAATTTCCAAATCCCGCCGGTGGGATTTCCATGCTCATCAATCAAACGAATATCAGAAAAGGCAAAGAGAGCTTCTGGATTGGCTTTAATCAGTGTCAAAAGATGTAAAAGTGTATTCGGAGCAACTTCATCATCGGCATCTAACCAGTATATATATTCTCCTTTGCAATGGTCGATGCCCGTATTGCACGCTGCGGCTTCTCCTCCCTTGGGACGATAGATATATCGGATTTGATCTTGCGAAAAGGCTTCCACCACCTGTCGTGTATCATCTACGGAGCCATCGTCAACCACTATAATCTCCTTGGAGAATCCAATTTGAGATAAAGCTGACCGAATCGCATGAGGCAGAAATGCGGCATGGTTATGGGCGGGAATAATAATGGATATTACCGGTATTACGATTTTTATCTGTGAGTGGAGGTTGTCCCTTAATCTTAAGAGTTCAGGATCAGAATATATTTTCCTGTCAAAGCTTTCTAAAAAATTAAATGCGCCTTCGGGATCGTTCAAGGAGAGGTAAATCTGAACTAGGTTGTAAATCGTATCTGCATTTTTACGATCTATCCGAAGCACCCGGTTAAAATAGTCTGTCGCTAGTGAATAGTCTCCATTTTGATAAGCAATATAACCGCGGTTGTTTAAAATATCCGGATGATCCGAATATTTCTTTTCAGATTTTTGTAGAATTCTATCTGCTTCCGCAAAATTTCCGAGCCGAATAAGGTTTTGGGTATGATCTAGTATTTTTTTAAGTTTTAAATCCATTGGGTTGTTTTCAATGAAACCGCTTAAATGCCCCTCAAGATGCCGGCCAGGGTATCCAAGTCTTTTTCGAGTCCCTCATAGAACTCCCTCCCTATGAAAGGATCTTGTTTGAGCGATACCCTTCTATCTAAAAACTGAAGCGCATTAATTGCAACGATCGGTCTTAAAAAACCCTTCACACTTTCTATGGATCGATGCAGATTTTCTAAACTCACATGGTTTAATCCTTTCGGTTGGTTCAAGGAATCGATTGCCTTTCTTACGAGTGATTTAAGACGATGTATTGCTTCAAAAAGAGCCTCCTTTTCGTCAAATGTCTCAAATGTATTATTCGCTCCAAATCCTTTGGTTTTGCTTTTTGTGTTGAACACTTGCAGAATCAGACTGCCCAGACGTGTGTTTTTGTCGAAGGGTAAATTATTTTCCTTAGATGAATGATAAATCAGATGATTCCATCGATGTTGTATCGGTTGGTCATTTAAAACGTTCTTTGCTACCTTCATCACATCCTGTACCCGGATCTGGTGCATGCAGTATCGTTCTGGATTGACGCATGTCTGTTTGTAGCAGTTCCGACACACGGAGGCCTGAAGACAGTAAAATTCGTTTTGCCAGGGTCCAACTTCCTGAAAAGATGTGGGTCCGAAAAGGGCGATTATCTTCCGATTCAGCAAACAGGCCAAATGCATCGGACCGGTATCATTGGTGATAAAGAGATCGCAGCCGCAAATAGCGGCCAGCAGCTCATGAATGTCGAATCGAGTGGCTTGGATTATTTTCTTTCCGGCGTTACAGACGATCTTTTCCACCAATGCTTCTTCTTCTTTTGCCCCGAATATGATTACTTGAGCCTTCAATTCGTCTCTGATTCTTTTCGCCAACTGATCATAAAACGGCCATTGTCTGATGGGAGTTCCCGCCATGGGATTCAGTCCGATAACGACATCGGTGTCACAGATACCGTTCTGATCAAAAAATCTTTGGGCGCTTTCTAAGGCTTCTTGGGGAATCAGTAGCACCGGGTCCGGGTTGTATTTGTCCGTTTCGTCTATCATCCGGCAGAAGATATCCGTTCGATGGAGCAAATTATAGGCGCGCATTAGGCCTGTAGAGACACCGAAGAGATATGCGGTCCAGACATTTCCCTGAGTGACGGGCATGCCATCGCATGTCAGGGTCATGCCGACCGTGCAGGTTGCGTTTGTCAGTTTCGTCAGACCGGCAGACATGGGCAAAAGCTGGAGATTGATGAGTAGATCATAACGGTGTTTATTTAGAGAATCGATGAGGCAGGCAATATCGTTTAAAAGATCTTTTGGACGAACGGATTCACCATACCATACCTTATCAAGATAGGGTTCCAGTGGGTTTTCCAACACGCAGTCAATGTGTGGATTTCCCATAAAAATTTTTTGACCGATCCTGCTCGTCAGAAAGGAGATTTCAGCGTGCGGATATTTTTGTCTTAGTGTTGAAAAAACGGGGGCACTCATTGCGACATCCCCGAGGCTTCCCGGCCAGAGCAATACGAGTATTTTTAACGGGTCGGATCCCTTTGCTTCAAAGGGTTTCCATCGAACCCCTCCATAGCGCCAGTTCCAATTGGGCGAGGTGAACATGCGTTTGTCTAAAATACAATCAGCCAGGAGTAACTGGAATTCCTCCTTGGTTAGACGTAGAGCATTCCGGCGCTTTTTGTGTATCACGGCGATTTTTTGAAAAAAATTTTCTCTCATATTTCAAATTACTTGAACGTCCGATAAAGCCTAAACAGATGCAATACCTGAATCCTGCAAAAACTATTCCATTAATTTGGGGCATGGAGAGAATTGAGCCATGGTCTGGAGGTAAAAAGATTCATTTGGTATAAGTTTTTATTTTCTGATATATTTAGCACATGCGTAAGATAACATCCCTGCCGATAAACAGGTTATTCACGCAAAACCGGTCTGCCCTTGGTCGAGTCAATCCGAGACTATGTGATTGGATGGATAACGCTCCTGCGGACCCGACGTTGCGATTGTTACCGCTCGATGAAAACACGACCGATTTGGTGATTCGAATATCTTCAGGAAAAGAGATTCGGTATTATGGCGAATCTCCCTCTGTGGAAGCAGAGTATTCGGTCATCCATG
>JAHEHB010000359.1 GCA_024644775.1 Deltaproteobacteria bacterium | reverse complement strand
CCCACTACCGATCAATGCGTTTTGGTCAAAGTCACAACAAAGGAAGGTATGGTTGGCTGGGGCGAGTGCTATGGAATTATCAGTCCGCGCACGGTTGTTAACATTATTGAAGAGGTTTTGGGTCCGGTTATACGGGATCGAGTTCCAGGTGATGTGATGGTTATCTATGAAGATCTTTATGATCTGATGCACGTACGAGGATTTTTTGGAGGGTATTACGTGGATGCCATTGCCGGCGTGGATATTGCCATTTGGGATGTTTGCGGTAAGCTTTCAGGTTTGCCTCTGGTGAAACTACTGGGTGGTCAACGACTTAAAAAGATACCTGTCTATGTTTCCGGGCTTCCTCGAGAAACACTGGAGGAGCGTAAAAAACTAGCGCGAGAATGGGTGGATAAGGGATTTAAGGCCATTAAATTCGCAGGGGCTGTTTCATTCGAAGGAGAAGTCGTCGAGATGCGTGGATTGCGGGAAGCCGTAGGACCTGATGTCGATATTCTCATTGATATGCATTGGCGATTCACCGCCCATGAAGCTATTAAAATTATTAATCAAATGGATGTGTATAACCTTCATGTGGCTGAGGCTCCCTGTGCTCCTGAAGACATCGAAGGGCAAGCACAGGTTGCGGCTGCGGTTTCTGTTCCCATAGCCATAGGAGAGGAATTGCGAACCCGATACGAGTACTTACCACGACTTGTTAAACGGTGCATGAGTGTGCTTCAGCCGGAAATGGCACACATCGGTATTACCGAGTTCATGAATATATGTCGTATGGCCCAAGCCTTTCATTGTCGTGTGATGCCTCATGCGAGTATGGGGATTGGGATTTTCCAGGCCGCAAGCCTACATGCGGCTGCGGCGCTATACTATGTGCCCTATCATGAGTACCAGCATTCAATTTTTGATAAGAATCTAAAATACGTATCGGGGAATATGAAGTGCGAAAAGGGCTATTATCACTTGCCTAAAGGCCCAGGGTTAGGTGTTGAACCAACAGAAGAGGCCTTCAAACTGATAATGACCGATTAAGAAAAAAATCCGTTGTCCTGTTGCTGAACTGATTCAAATGACGAATCGATCTTTTTTTATGGCGCTAAATTCCCTTTCATTTCCCCGAAAAGACCGAGATCCTTGGTCATACGATCAATCATTTTTCGACCAAATTCCGTAGTTTGCAGGGCGGGTGCCCTTAGATCGGTGTTATTTAATCCCAATCGTCTTGCGGTTAAATATTTCCCGTAGCTCAAGGTATAGGTGACGGACTGACTCATAAATACGATCAACGGTAAAATTTCTTTGTACAGGCGATCCGCTTCGGCAAAATTTTCCTCCCCACCCTTTTGAAAAAGATCAAAGATACGCAATTCCACATCAAAGACATCGGGTGCCGGGATGCATCCTGTGCAACCGCTCAATAAAGTTGTTATGAGCTCAAGTCCCCCTCGACCGCTAAAGAGATCAAAATGATCCCCTACATTGTCTATCAGTCGCGCAACATTTTCAGCCGGTCCTTCAGCTTTTAGTATAGTAATGTTTTCATGATCCTGGCCCAGACGTATCAAGCTCTCATTGGATAACGATACATCCAGATTGACCGGATTGTTTTGGATTGCCACCGGCATTTCGCACATACCGGCAATGGTTCCAAAAAAACGAACATACTCGATTTCTGCCACCCCCTTGACCGGTGGTGGTTGGAGAATCACAAAATCAGCGCCATTTTGCTTCGCAATATTGGCGAATTCAACCTGGCCGCTAATGCTTGGCTCTGCACAGGTCACCGCATAAGGCACACGGCCATTCACCGTTTCCCCAACCCATTCCAAGATTTGACGGCGCTCATTTACATTCAGTTTGTTAAACTCTGTAACAATTCCCAGCACAACGATTCCCTGTGCGCCCGCTTCGATGCAACGGTTTACCTGGAGTTTCATGGCTTCCGGGTCCAGCGTCCCATCCGAGTTGAAAAATGCATACATAATCGGATAAATACCGGCAAATTTTTTTCTTTCAGTCATTCTATCTCCTCTTAAAAACCATATTCCTAATTCCTAATGTATACGTGACGATTTCGTAAAAATCCCGAAATTCCTTTATTACGTCATCCCGGAACGACGAACCCGGGAATCTTACGAGGTCATGATAGGTCGCCACCAGCAGACTTGTAGTTCTGTGATTCAAATTTTCGTTTTTTTCTGATCCTGTCCCGTACGGAATTCAGCCTTGGCCGAATACCCGGTGAGATAGGAAAAGTCCGGCAGAGGACCGCCGGCATCGGTTTCGGCCTTCCGGTGCATTTCTTTGCAAATTTCCGGATTTTCGACAGAGATATCCTTGAAGTTACCCGGGTCGGTCTTGAGATCGAACAGCCTGGGGTGCGTGCCGTCGGTTTCGGCGATGTATGCGTAGTGATCGTCCTTGACCCATACAAAGCGCCCGATGCCGCAGGTTACAAACTCCCTTTTGGGTCCGCCCTGTCCGGTCACCAGCGGCCAGAGGTCCTGGCTGTCCACCGGCTCAGGCGGCTCAACCCCCAGCTGGTTCAGCATGGTGGTGAACAGATCGTGCTGGTAGACAAATTCACTGACCCGGGTGCCTGCGCCAACACCTGATGGATGCCGAATCATCATGGGACAGTCCATAAGCGTCGGATACATGGCCGAAGGATGCTTATGGATGATGCCGTGTTCGCCGAGGGGGTGTCCGTGGTCCGAGACCATGACAAATAGAGTGTTTTCCATAAGCCCCAATTCCCGGACCTTTTCCACGAGTTTCCCGAACCACTTGTCCACCAGGGTCACCTCGGCGGCGTAAAGCGCTCGGGTATGTTTGAGTTCTTCCTCGGTGAGATAGTCCTTCGCATTCCCCACGGCACAATTGATGATCTCCTTTCCCGTGTATCCAGGGTTGTAAAGATCGCGGTATTCCTGGGGCGGATCCCAAGGTTCGTGGGGGTCGAAGGAGTCGACCCAAAGGAAAAAGTTTTCCGCATCCTGGTTTTCCTCCACCCATCGCATGGCTTCGCCGAATACCATGGGGGAAAAGTAGTCTTCCTCTCCCTTTCGAAACGCCGTGTTGGAGAGATACTGCAGGATCTTGGTGTGAATGTAGGTCCCGAGGATTTCGGGTTTGAGATAGTGGTCCACATCGATATGGGCTGGAGGGGGTGCGGACCGGTACTGGTCATATTCCTGGCCCCGGATAAACCGCCACTCCTTGAAGGACCGGTGGAAGTTCATGGAGGGTTTGAACATGTGGTACACATCGCTGATAAATGCGGTGCGGTAGCCCTCGGGCAGTAAAATTTCAGACAAAGTAGTATCGGTTTCCCGGAACGGCGCCCATCCCGGGGTGGTGACGGTGTCGCCGGCCTTGGTCTGCCAGTCCCGGAAGGGAAAGAGTCGGTTTCCCGTGTGCAGACACCGCCGCATGGGAATGGTGGGTAGCGATTCCGGATGACACCGTTCGAACAGAACGCTTTCCTTTGCAAAGGCATCAAAATTGGGCGTCTTTATCCAGGAATTGCCGTAGCAGCCCAGATGATCGGCCCGAAGACTGTCAATAACCACAAGAATCAAGTTCATTTTATTCCTCCAATTTTTTCTTTACTCCGGTGAATCAATCAATCTACTCCACATAACCAAATAACTTGGGGACCCACAAGCAGCTTTCGGGAAAAAATATAATGATGAAAAGCGTGGCGACGCATACCGCTAACAGCGGCAATGATGATTTAAAAACCTGCTCAAGCGGCGTTCTTGCTATGGTGCTGGCGATAAATAGACCCACCGAGACCGGCGGTGTCAGCAGACCCAGCATTATGGAAAGAACCGAAACCATGCCAACGTGGAGAGGGTTCAGGCCATAGCTAAGGCAGATTGGCGTAAAGACCGGCACCATCATGATAAGCAACGCAGAGCAATCGATTACAATTCCGAGAACGAGGTACATGATGGCCACAATGCACAGAAGAATGATTGGGGAATTGGTCAAACTCTGTATGAGCTCGCTCAATTGAGTGGCCAACTGCTGTGTGGACAGCCACCAGATGCCGATATTGGCAATTCCTACCATAATCATGATGACACCGGTCATTTTAGCGGCATTTATCACGGCGACGAATATCTTCTGAAAATTGAGCTCCCTGGTAACAAGCAACCCTACAATTAAGGCGTAGATGACAGCGACGCCCGCGGATTCCGTTGCTGTAAAGATACCGCTTACCACGCCACCAACCATTATCAGGGGCAGCACCATGGCCAGAGTAAAGCGACGGCATATTCTCAAAACATCTTTGGTCGAATATTTCGTTTCGTCTCTGGGGAAGCCTCTTTTTTTAACAATTAAGGCTGTCGCCCCCATCATTCCCACCCCAAGGAGAATACCCGGAACCACACCCGCCAGAAACATTCCGCTGATGGTGACGGTTTGTGAAACCAGGGCGTAGATGATCATCGGCAGGCTGGGGGGTATGATGGGACCCACCATGGAAGAGCAGGCCGTCACGGCGGCGGCAAGGGGAGAGTCTTTGTATTCGGCAACGGTGGCCGGTATGAGAAGAGAGCCAACCGCGCTGGTATCTGCGGGCCCGGATCCATTAATTCCTCCAAACAGCATACTGACGAATATGTTGACATGCAACAGCCCGCCTTTTAACCTGCCGACGCACATTCTGGCAAAATCAAGCAGCCTCTGCAGAATGCCGCCGGTTCCCATCAGCTCACCGGCAAGCATGAAAAGCGGTATAGCCACCCAGGCGAATTTGTCGATGCCCGACCACAGACGCATGGGTAAAATACCCAATGGAGCGTCCGTTATCCACATGACAAAAGTGGTGGATATGCCCAATCCAAAGGCAACGGGAAACCCGAGGGCCACCAGAACAAAGAACGATGTTAGCAAGACCAACAGCATATTTTACACCGTTTCATTTGAATATGATTCCGGACGTTAATCATCGCGAAAATACGTGCCGCTGCCATCATCGCTTAAAACATACAGGCTGGTTTCGAGATTAAATTCAAACAAGATATAGGAAAGGCCGACCGGCAGAGCCAGGTACACATAAACCAGAGGCAGATCCCACACAATCGGGTCCGTATAGAGCATGCCCCTTTTAGTATAGTCTATACCGTATTTGATCATCAAAATCAGGAAAAAACTGATCATTGCGTTGATGATGATCATCATTAGTTTTTGATACCGTGTCGACCATCTTCTTGTAAGCGCATCAATCGCGATATGGGCTTTATCCTGCACCGCAAGACCGGCAGCAGGCAGGGAAAACCATATCAGTAAATACTTTGCGACCGCATCGCAAAAGTTAAACGGTTCGTCCAATATATACCGGGTCAGCACCGCTAAAAACACATCGACAACCATCAGGCTGAACAATAAAAAACAGAGTATTTTAACCGGCCATTGTACGGCTGATCGGACGCTGTTCAAAAAGCGGATGGCAGGTGTTTCGCTCATGGATACGTTCCCATATCGATTTTGGTTTGCTGTTGCGTGGCCGGTAGCACCGGCCACGCAGTCATTTCAATGAATAACCGTTTAAGATGATCCGATACTTAACAAATGAGTCAAGTTTCCGCATAAGGCGACGCTTTGCTAGTATATGACGCCGAACCCTTTTCCGCTGTCGGGGCCCATGTTGTCCTGGATAATCTTTATGGTCTCAGAGGGCACGACCTTTTCAAACTTCGGCCAGGTCGAGACGGCCAGCTCTTC
>JAHEHB010000358.1 GCA_024644775.1 Deltaproteobacteria bacterium | reverse complement strand
TCCTTTTCATTGGAACGTTTCTGCCCCCCATTCCCGCGATGATACTCCTGATACCCATACTGGATCCCCTGATGAATTCCCTTGGGGTTCATCCCATTCATTTTGGGGTGGTGATGATCCTTAATTTGATGATCGGACTGTTGACGCCGCCGGTAGGACCGGTTCTCTATGTTTTGGTGAGCATTGTCGAGTTGCCTTTTGAAAAAGTGGCGCGGTCTGTATGGGTATTTATATTGCCGCTGATTTTTGTTCTGCTGCTCATTACTTACGTTCCAAGTCTGGTATTGTTTATTCCGAATCTTATGATTAAATAGATAGGTAGGGCGCTTGATTTATTGGAAACTATGGGGTACTGGAATTACAAAAATAAGGAGCGTGATCTATGGTAGAACCTGCAAAACGCGTTTTTGGAAGAACGGGATTTGAGATTTCGGAACTGGGTTTTGGCGCATGGCCCATTGGGGGCACCTCGTATGGTCCTTTGGATGAAAAAGAGGCCATTCAGACGGTAGATGCCTATATCGATGCCGGAGGCAACCATATCGATACCGCCCGCGTCTATGGCGAAAGCGAGGCGAGAATCGGTGTCGCGTTAAAAGGCAAGGGGCTGCGCGATACGCTTTTTATTGCAAGCAAAACGCAACGGAGCGCTTCAGTAGAAACCATCCCGGAAATCAGGACCGACCTGGAGCATTCCCTTCGTTTACTTCACACAGACTATGTGGATCTGTATTATCTGCATTGGCCACCGGATGATCCGGACGTCATGAATCGCGCGCTGGATGAATACGAAAAACTCAAAGAAGAAGGTAAAATCAAATGGATTGGCGCTTCTATCAAAGGGCCTTCTGTTTCCGAAGATACGGTCAGGATCTGCAAACAGTACATTGATACCGGTCGGGTGGATGCGGTACAGATCGTTTACAGTATCTTTCGACAGCGCAATTCAGAGATATTTGAATACGCACAGGAAAGAGGTGTTGGCGTGGTGGCCAGAACCGTGCTTGAAAGTGGATTTCTGACCGGTAAATATCAACCGGGAAGCGAATTTCCCGCAGGGCATCGCAGTAAATACACCCGTGATACCCTCAAGGAAATTTTGAAACAGGTTGGGGAGATGGAATCCTACGTGATACACGCCCCTTATATCTCTTTACCTCAGGTCGCCATTCGATTTGCGCTTGAACCAAACGCCGTGTCCAGCGTAATCGTGGGCGCTCGAACGGCAGAACAGATGAAACAAAATATGGCGGTCGCTTCGTTACCTGTGCTTGAAGATAAGGTTATCGAATGGCTTAAAAACCAATATAAGGATGCGACGGAGAATTATAATCCGGCAGCTACGGTGGCACCATCGCTTGCCGGTAAGAAAATCGATTGATCATTTGTCGGTGTCATTGAAGGAATCATAGATTGAACACGATTGTTGAAAAATCCTCCCCCATCGACCATGCGGATATCATAGTGGGCATGCCTTCGTACAATGAAGCAGATTATATCTCGTTTGTCACTCAAATGGCAGATGAGGGGCTTACGACCTATTTTTCAGATAAATCCGCGGCGATCGTCAATGCGGATAATCACTCAATGGATGGTACAAAGGAAGCCTTCCTGGGCACACCGACAAAGACACCCAAGATATACGTCTCAAATCCTAAAGGAAATAAGGGTAAAGGGAACAACGCAAAGAACTTGTTTAAAACTGCGTGTGAGTTTACGGCAAAAGCGGTGGTGATGGTGGATGCCGATTTAACCAGTATCACCCCGAAATGGATACAATACCTCGGGGAACCCTTATTTTCCGGATTTGATTATGTCACGCCGATTTACGACCGCCATAAATACGACGCATCCATTACAAACCATTGTTGTTATCCTGTTTTGAGAACATTATTCGGACCGCGTATCAGACAACCCATTGGGGGGGACTTTGGATTCTCAGGAAAACTTGCGCGAGCCTATCTGTCGGAACAATCGTGGAATGACCGCGTGGGCGGTTATGGTATCGATGTCTGGATGACCACCACTGCCGTCGCTCGAGGATTTTCGGTTTGCCAAACGTTTCTCGGCGCCCCCAAAAGTCATCGTGTCAAGGATCCGGCCAGGCAATTAAAACCCATGTTCAAACAGGTCATGTGGACGCTTTTTGACCTCATCGTTGAATTTGAAAATGTTTGGAAAAATACCACACAAAGCCTGCCGACACCGATTTACGGTTTTGGCCTTGGGGAGAACGAAAAACCTCCCGTGCCCGGTGTTGATACCGATCATCTTTATGATACTTTTATAACCGGATATGAAAAATACAAAGGGGAGTGGGAGACGGTTATTTCTCCCCAGAACTTAGAAGCGATTCGAAAGGCCAAAGAAGAACCAAAAGAACAGGTTTATTATCCCAGTCGGATCTGGTGCCGCACGCTGTACGATTTTGCAGTGGCCTATCGAAATGGTACCCTTCCGCAGATGCGGCTGATCGATTCGATGGTTCCCCTCTACTTATCTCGCCAGCTATCGTTTTTCAATAAAACAAGAAATGCCGACACCAAAGAATGCGAGGAATATATTGAAAATATTAATCGAGTCTTCGAGCGTGAAAAGAGCTATTTCCTGACACGCTGGGCCGAAGAATAAAACAAAGGAAACTGTTTATTTAAAAAAGCGCGCTCCCCCCATCTTTCCGGAACAGATGAATCTTTTCCATGTTGATTTCAAGCGCGATATCCTCATTTAGCGTGACCGTGATGTTGGGATTGATAATGGCGGTCATGTTGTGATCTCCGGCGGTAATATCCAGATAGGTCTCCTTACCCAACGTCTCAATAACATTTACATGGGCCTGAAAACCTTCCGTCTTCCCCCAGGACTTGTCATCACCGGCACCGGCGCCGGCGGTGGTAATATCCTCCGGGCGTACCCCGAATACGAATTCCTTCTCACCGGCTGATTTTACACTGGCTCCCATCTCTTCGGGCAGCGGAATCTTAATGCCGTCTGTGGAAATATAGATTCGATCTTTTTCCTCTACCGCCTGACAGGGGAGAAAGTTCATGGCCGGACTGCCTATAAACCCCGCAACAAACAGATTCGACGGCGTGTTGTACAACTCAAGCGGAGAACCCACCTGCTGTATCAACCCGTCTTTCATCACCACAATGCGATCCCCCATGGTCATCGCCTCCACCTGATCATGGGTCACATACACAGAGGTCGACTCCAGACGGTTGTGAAGCTTGATCAACTCGGTTCTCATCTGCACCCGAAGCTTTGCATCCAAATTGCTCAGCGGCTCATCAAACAAAAACACATCCGGTTTCCGCACAATGGCGCGACCCAGCGCCACCCGCTGTCTCTGGCCACCCGATAGCTGCTTGGGCTTGCGATCCAACAGCTCCTGGATGCCCAATACCTCGGCAGCATCCTGCACAAGCTGCTTTCTTTCTTCCTTTGGCACCTTGCGCATCTTTAACCCAAAGGCCATGTTGTCAAATACCTTCATGTGCGGATACAGCGCATAGCTTTGAAACACCATGGCGATGTTTCGATCCTTTGAGGCCAGATTGTTTACCAGACGCTCACCGATGTAAATATCGCCTTCGGTAATTT
This sequence comes from Deltaproteobacteria bacterium, assembly GCA_024644775.1. Next base: position 2,147 of record JAHEHB010000358.1, on the reverse strand, counting down.
CCTCCAACCCGGCTACCATTCGAAGCGTTGTGGTCTTGCCGCAGCCCGACGGCCCCACCAGTACCACAAACTCCTTATCGGAAATCTCCAGGTTTACATTGTTTACCGCCACCACTTCGTCAAACTTTTTGCTTAAACTTTGTAACGATACCTGTGCCATGGATGTCCCCTCCTATCTGTTAGTTTTTCTTTTAAAAACCATAATCTTTTTAAAATAGCAAGAACCATTTATCAATTGAAAAATCGATTTATTTTCTTGACAAGCGATTTCTATCGAGTCTAAATTTTTTCCTATTAGAATCTTGGTGTCTTAGTGGCTGAAATACAACCATCATACGAAACGGATCATAAGGAGATACATATGGAAACAGTAAAAGACTTCGATTTTATTCTTCCCACTCGCATAATTTTTGGCGCACACTCGGCACAAAAAATTGGTGAAGAAGCCAAGAAATTGAGGCTCTCAAAGATGCTCATCGTAACGGATGAGAATTTTTCGAATCTACCTATTTTCGAGACGGTAACCGGTTATCTCTCCGATGCCGGAATCGGTTGCAGAATTTTTAGCAATTTGAAAGGGGAACCGGATACTGAAATCGCCGAAGAAGGCGCCCGGTTCTTGAGAGAAGAACCAACCGATGGAATTTTGGGTGTCGGTGGCGGTAGTTCGGTTGATTTGGCAAAGGCGTTGTCGGTGTTGGGAACAAACAGTGGTTCCGTCACCGAATATATGGGCGTCAATTTGCTAAAAGAGCCTCCCTTGCCCTTGATCGCTATGCCCACGACCGCCGGGACCGGAAGCGAGGTCACCGGTGTTTCTGTTTTAACGGACCCGGAAGAGAACTTTAAGGGAGCGATTGTCAGTCCGTTGGTGCCACCAAAAGTGTCTATCCTTGATCCGGTTTTTTTAACCACGCTACCACCCAGGGTAATTGCGGAAACCGGCATCGATGCTTTAACCCATGCCATCGAGGCATTTTACTCTTTAGGGTCAAACCCGATCAGTGATGTCCTGGCAAAAGAGAGTATTCGAAGAATCTTTTTTAATTTACGGGCCCTTGCGGCCAATCCACAAAACCTGGACGCTGCAAGCAACATGATGTTGGGCAGTTTGCTGGCTGGTGCAGCATTTCTCAATACCCGCACCGGAAACGTCCATTCCCTTTCCCACCCATTGGGAAGTTATTACCACATTCCACACGGTCTGGCGATTGCGGTCCTGTTGCCCCATGTAATGGAGTTTAATTTGACGGCCAGTATGGAGCGATTTGCCGAAATGGCAGTGGCAATGGGCGTCAATATCAAAAGTTTCACGCTCCGAGAGGCGGCACAAAAAGCGATCGATGAGATTAAATGTTTATTGGCGGATCTGGGAATTCCGACAACCCTATCTAAAATGGGAGTGACGGATGAGCATTTTAGAGAAATGGCCATGGATGCCACAAAGATCCCGCCCTATCTGCACAATCCACGAAGATGTACCGTGGATGAATTAATCATGCTATACAAGAAGGCGTTATAAATTATTGGAGGATTATCAAAATGAACGGTTATATGGGAAAATTGCTGCGGGTCGATATGACATCGCGCAAAGTTGAAGACGAACCCCTGGATGAGCCAATTCTTCGAAAATATTTGGGTGGAAGCGGTCTAGCGGCTAAGGTATTGATTGAGGAGACCGATGTAAACACCGAACCACTGTCTGCAGAGAATCTTCTTATTTTTATGACAGGTCCTTTCGCAGGAACCAATGTACCGTGTTCGGGGCGTCACACGGTGATCGCCAAATCACCCCTTACCGGTATTTGGGGAGAAGCCAGTGTCGGCGGCAGTTGGGGTGTTATGCTGAAAAGAGCCGGCTATGACGGTGTTGTGGTAAAGGGCATGGCGTCCGAGCCATTGTATTTATGGATTAAAAATGGCGTTGCCGAACTTCGCGCTGCGGACCACCTCTGGGGAAAAGACTCCTTTGAGGTGGACGACATCATAAAAAACGAAACCGATCCAAAGGCTGAGGTCACCTCCATCGGTCAGGGAGGAGAAAACCTGGTTAATATCGCATGTGTAATGAATGACGGAAAAGAGGGCAGGGCTGCCGGAAGATGCGGTCTGGGCGCTGTGATGGGCAGCAAAAAACTCAAAGCCAT
>JAHEHB010000357.1 GCA_024644775.1 Deltaproteobacteria bacterium | reverse complement strand
CGAATTGGCTCAGGGTCGCTACTTACATGTTGCACACATAAACAGTTATTGCAGAGGTTTGATTCGACCCTATATGGAGGAAACCGAAGAGGCGATTGAGACCCTCAAGCGTAATCCTAATATTTGTTCGGAATCCTATTTGTCGCCCATCAACGGAACCAGCGGTAAATGTGTTGATGACGTTCCGGAAAGCGAGGCGACTCGGATTTGGTTGACCCATGGTGGATTTTCCCCCACTGAGCAAGGACTTGAAGACGCCATTTTAGAGGGGTGGGCGCAAGTGAATGTGGAAACCGGGGGACGCATGGCACTGGACGCCGGGAAAGCGGCCGTACAATGGTGGCGAGATAAAAACACCAATGCCACGATCAGCTTTACCGTGAATCCGCCCGAACCCAGACTTCGTCTTGTGACCGCAAAAAGAGATGCAGATCATATTTCAGGATCCTTATTCCAGTTTGAACCCACGAAAGACGCTGGAAAAGATCGTTTCAGAGCCGCTTGTTGTCCACAGTATCGGCAATAAACAAGAACGAAGAGAAAGGGTAATGGCGCTGTTAAAGGTGGTTGGATTGCGACCGGAACATATCAATCGATATCCCCATGAATTTAGCGGTGGGCAGAGACAACGAATCAGTGTTGCCAGGGCCCTTTCGTAAAATCCGAAGCTGATTATTTGTGACGAACCGGTATCTGCGCTGGATGTCTCCATCCGGTCTCAAGTTCTCAACCTTCTGGCCGATTTGCAAGAGCAGTTTAATCTTACATACTTAGTTATTAGGAACCGCCTCCACCGCTCGAAGAAATCACGACGGAGCATCGGACCCGTTGTTGGCGAATTCGAAAAATTCGAAAAATATCAAATTGATATCGGAATTCTGTCTGAAAGAAGCGAAGCCTTTTTCCGGGCCCTTTTCCGTTTGACATGCATCCCTTTCTCTTCTATACCTTTCTTTAAAGAAGGTGCTTCGCTTTAAACAAACTCAGGAAAGGAGACTATCTATGAAACGCGTACAATGTATAAGCCTATTGGTTGTGGTGTTCCTATTCGTCGTATCATCTCAGACCTTTGCCGAGAAAACCGATCTGAAACTAATGACAGGACCAATGGGCGGCTCCTGGTATCCACTCGGCGGAGCCGTCTCTGATGCTGTTCAAAAAGCGATTCCAGGCGTTACCCTGGCGGTTGCCCCTGGGGGCGGAGTGGCCAATGTGGAGGCCGTGCAATACAAGAAATGCGATTTAGGCTTTTCAAATTCCAGTTCGGCGGTGGATGGTGTCCACGGCAGATCCCCGTTTAAAAAAGAAATGACCGATATGAGACAACTCGCCAATCTCTATCCCCAGTATTTTCAGATGGTGGTCACGGAGAACTCTGGAATCAAATCCGTGGCGGATCTTAAGGGGAAAGTCATCTCCCCCGGCCCCAAAGGTCATACGGGCGAATTTGTTGCTCGCCAGGTTTTGAAAATCCACGGACTCACCTACAAAGATATGTCGAAAGTCCATCATGTCGGTTACAATGATACCGTATCTTTAATGAAAGACGGCCATTGTGACGGTTGGTTATTTTGTACCACAGTTCCAGCATCGGCGGTGATGGACCTGGCCTCCACGCGTAAGATCCGTCTAATAGGTTTACCCGACGATAAAATACAAGAGATGCAAAAATTAAATGCCGGATATGTTCGGCGGCTGATTGCCAAAGGCACCTACCAGGGGGTCGATTACGACGTTCATGGATTCGGTTTTTTTACGCATCTTATCGTCAACAAGGATATTCCCGATGATCTTGTCTATAAGATTACCAAAGCCATGGTGGACAATCTTCCGCGTTTTGAAACGGTGGTCAAGGCCATGGAAGGTCTTACCGCAAAAGACCTTGCTGTGGACATCGGTGTTCCATTCCATCCGGGTGCACTTAAATATTATAAAGAAATCGGCGCTGTACAATAGAAGTTCACATCCAACCCTGCTTCCTTATCAGTATTCAGCAGGGTGATGTATCATTAAGCTGTCAGGTTTCAATCCCCAAGACTTCCGGGCGAGTGCCGACGCTGGAAAGTGAGCTGGAAAACAAGGCGTCGGCACCTGCCTCTCACATTGCTGAAGGGGGTATTCGTTGGATACGTTTATCCGTTTATTGAAAAAGGTGGGGACGATTCTTGCCATATCGATGTCGATTTACCACCTTTACACGGCAGCCTTTGGTCTTCCAGAGGCAATGATGCACCGCTCAATCCATCTGATCTTCACGCTGGTTCTGATTTTTCTATTGAGAATTACGAGGCAAAATGAAAAAGATTACGTGAAAATCGTTTGGGATCTCGCGATTATCTCTATCGTTTTCATTTCTCTTGGACACATTTTTATCAATTACGAATATGTGGTAACCCGATATCCGTATGTCCATCCACTCAGCCGGTGGGATCTCTCTCTGGGCATTGCATTGACGCTGATACTATTGGAAGCATCCAGGCGAACGATTGGCTTGGCCTTGCCCCTTACGGCGATTGCGTTTCTCCTTTATGGGATTTTCGGACAATATCTACCAGGCTATGTTCGGCATACGGGATTTAGCATTGAGACCATTGTCGATCAACTTTATCTGACCACAGAAGGGATTTTTGGGATACCACTGGGGGTTTCGTCCACATACGTCATTCTTTTTGTTATCTTCGGAGCGTTTTTGGAGCGTTCCGGAACCGGGCAGTTTTTTATGGATTTTGCCACTTCCCTCGTCGGTGGGGCGAAGGGTGGGCCGGGAAAGATCGCATGTGTTTCATCCAGTCTGTTTGGAACCATCTCCGGGAGCGCTGTGGCCAATGTGATGGTAGACGGATGGCTGACCATTCCTTTAATGAAACGGACAGGATTCAAACACGAATTTGCGGCAGCGGTTGAAGCGACTGCCTCTACAGGAGGCCAGATCATGCCTCCGGTAATGGGTGCAGCCGCTTTCGTTATTAGCGAATTTGCCGGAATCCCCTATATCGATATCTGCAAACATGCCCTCATTCCGGCTCTTCTTTATTATCTCGCCTTGTTCATGGCCATCCATTTTGAAGCCACTAAAACCGGACTGCTTGGCATTCCTAAAGCGGAAAGGCCAAAACTGAGCCATGTTCTGTTGACAAAAGGCCAGCTGATGGTCCCTTTAATTGTTATTATTTATTTCATGCTGACCGGTTATACGCCGATGTTTGCATGTATCTATGCCACGGGGGCGGTGCTGATTGTGGCATTGGTGAGATCGGACACCCGAATGGGCTTTGAAAAGATTCTTAGCGCGCTTGAATTTGGAGCCAATAACATGCTTCCGGTGGCAGCAGCCTGTGGATGCGCCGGGATCGTTGTCGGGATCATCAATTTAACCGGTCTGGGGCTAAAGTTCACAGGACTCATTCTGCTCATAGCGGGCAATTCACTGGCGCCGGCGCTTATTTTCACGATGATCGCCGGGATCATACTGGGGATGGGACTACCCACCACTGCTGCTTATATCGTCCAGGCAGCTTTGCTGATTCCCGCTTTGATCAAGCTGGGTGTTCCGACTATCGCCGCCCATCTCTTTGTCTTCTATTTTGCCATCATTTCCGCCATCACGCCGCCGGTGGCCATGGCGGTCTATGCAGCGGCGGCGATCAGTGGATCCAATCTGTGGAAAACAGGGTTGGCAGCTCTAAAGATCGGCGCTACGGGTTTTATTGTACCGTTTATGTTCGTTTATGGGCCGTCCCTGTTGCTTATCGGCCCTCTAACTTATGTTCTCATAACGATTGTTTCGGCATCGATCGGTGTGATCGCTCTTTCTTCGGGATTAATGGGATGGTTTTTTAGGGAAACAAAACACTTCGAGAGAGGGATGTTGATTGTGGCATCCCTATTACTCATTAAACCGGGTTTATACACCGATGTCGTTGGGATTTTTCTGCTGTCTGCTGTTTTTGTTTTCCAAAAAATATTGAAAACCAAGAATTTAGTATAATTCACTTGTGAGAAAACGATGATGCAAAAAAAATCAACGAATTCGGTTCTTAGAGTCATGGTGATCGGCGCCGGGACCATGGGTCACGGTATTGCCCTTCTGGCAGCAAAATCGGGTCACAAGGTATATCTGCATGATGCGGATGATACTGTGCTCGATCGGGCGATGGCGCTTATTGAAGCCCATCTCAATTGGTTTAAAGAAGAAAATGAAATCACAGAACCCATTGAAGCGGTTTTTCAACGCATCGAACCGGTGAAAGCGTATCGAGATGTTGTTGCTTCATGCGATCTGATCATCGAGGCCATCACCGAGGATCAGACCTTAAAGGCAGCGTTATTTAAACAAATCGCCCCGCTTGTTTCGGCGCAGGGGGTCGTTGCCAGCAATACATCGTATCTCGATGTATTTTCGTTGGCACCCGAGGAGATGCTTCCCAGACTGGCTATTACCCATTTTTACGTACCCCCTTATTTGGTACCACTTGTTGAAGTGGTGGGCAGTGATAAAACAGATCCTGATATCGTTCCCTGGTTAATGAATATTCTCCGGGAAATGGGGCAGCAGCCGATTGCACTTAACAAATTTATTCCCGGCTTTATTGTGAATCGACTTCAGCGCGCCATGGGGCGAGAGATATTTAACTTAATGGAGGAAGGTGTTGCCGGCCCCGAGCAAATTGACGCGGCAGTAAAAGCCTCGCTGGGTTTACGGTTTCCGGTAACCGGGGTTGTTCAGAAATTTGATTTGACCGGGCTGGATCTCGTTCTCAAGATTCTTAAAAATCCATCGATCCATCTGGCCGCTGAGGACAAGATTCCTAAAATGTTGCAGGAGCGCGTCGATGCCGGTGACTACGGGGTGAAAACAGGTAGGGGTTTTTATGATTATGGAGGCCGTTCGGTAGAAGAAATCATTCGGGATCTGAATCGACGATTCCTTTCGATGCGTCGCTTTATGGAAAAAGAGGTTTCATCTTGATAACAGAAATAGTATCTTGAAGTGGGTTTTGGAAAACTGCGGTACGAGAACGTTTCAATAACAAACCAAAAGGGAGGTTAAAATGGCTGATGTCAAAATTACAGTGGTAAAGAAGCTGGACAACGCGGAACTCTTTGGTGACAACCCCCCCCTCGAGTTTACAGGAGCGGCCGCGTGTGATCGATTCGAAGAGGGCCAGGTATTTATCTCCAAAGAAGGTCAGCATCCGGAAGGTTTCTGTTCATGGGCCTATGCGGATATACAGAGGGATCTTATACACCTTCGCCTCGGCGGTGATTATCCATGGTTCAAAGAAAAGGGCTCCATACTCTCAAGTTGCACGGATGGCGCCCGGCCGGTTATTTTCAAATTAGAAAGAATATAGAACGACCCCCACACACGTTACGTTGTAATGAACGGGGGATTTATGAATCGAAATGCTCTCGATTGAGCAGTCCCCCATCATTACAGGGTGAACTTCATGGACACGTACCCTGAGGATTCAACCGGAGGTCCATCCGGACATTTACGGAAAAGAACCGTTCAAGCGCTGATTCTGTTGGCCATATTTGCGGCATTCATCGTTTTTTATATTATCATCAAGTCACCCTCGTTGGAACTCACCCGGTTCACACTTGAAAGACAATCCAAATCCTTTTTACTTGTTTCTACGCTGAAATCTTCTCTGGGTATGATAGAGGGGAGCGACGTGGGGTTTGGATTTCGCCTCGAAGTGGGTGATATCGTACAATCAACCTATGATCTTGTCGATTTTACATGGAAAATG
>JAHEHB010000356.1 GCA_024644775.1 Deltaproteobacteria bacterium | reverse complement strand
ATGAGGTCACCAATGGGAAAAAACAAAATCTATTCCGGTTATAGAGCATATCAATATTTAGAAAAAGGTGTTGACTACAAACACTATCCCATGGCACCGGAAATCGGCCGGGTTCGGGCCTATATTGTCCCGGTGAGTGAGAAAGAAGAAGATCGCGTTCAAAAACTTTTAGAATCCTCCATCGTTATTTCATTACACGATCACCCCAGTATTTTCCCTGCCGATTTGAATCAAATATTCGAGTACCACCGCTGGGGCAGGGAGCATACGGCTTATGAAGGACTCAGTATATCCGGCCTCGACGCGGTTTTTGACAACATGATGGATGGGTTGTGTACCATTACTTCCAACCGCGGATGGAAGTGGGGAGATGTGATTCATAACATCGGTATGAAGGTGTGTGACATGGATCACCAGGAATACGCGTTTGTTTGCAAAGGGGTCGATGATATCATCGACGCTCAAGAGACCGGCAAGACAGCGCTGATTTTGACCCTTGAATCCGCGACCATGGTGGAAAACGAGATCGATCGAATCGAGGTCTTATATGGATTTGGGATTCGGATGATGGGGCTTGTCTACAGCGAATCAAACAGCATGGGATCCGGGTTAAAAGAGAAGGGGGACAGCGGTCTTACTCAACTGGGTTACGATGCGGTTAAACGAATGAATCGAATCGGTATGGCCATCGATGTATCCCATGCCGGGGATCAGACCGCCCTTGATATCATTGAAGTCAGTGAAAAACCGGTGTTTATTTCTCATGCCGGAGCAAAAACCGTATGGGGAACCAAGCGAATGATGCCTGACGAAGTCATTGTGAACTGCGCAGAAAAAGACGGTATTGTCGGGATTGAGGCAGCTCCCCATTCCACACTGTCTGAAAAAAATCTCAGTCACAATATCGAATCCATAATGGACCATTTCAAATACTGCGTGGATCTGGTTGGGATTGACCATGTCACCTTCGGACCGGACACGCTGTTTGGAGACCACGTAGGACTGCATACTGTTTTTAGAAGTTTTCTTTCCGGTAAAACGGCCAAGACCGGTCAGGTTCCTTATGAAGAGGTAGAATATGTAGAGGGGGTAGAAAATCCGGCAGAGGGCTTTCCAAATTTTATCCGCTGGCTGGTCAAACATGGCTATTCGGACGAAGATATCCAAAAAGTGATCGGCGGAAACGTTCTACGCGTTCTTAAAAACGTATGGTGGAAGAATGAACGTGCGTTATGACGGTATTGATCGACATACGGGACCTCAAGGTCCGTTTCCATACTGACGATGGTATTGTCCGGGCAGTAGATGGCGTAAATTTTGTCATCGAAAAAGAACAAACACTCGGAGTCGTGGGGGAGAGCGGATGCGGGAAATCCATGACCGCTCTTGCCGTCATGGGATTAATACCGCAACCGACCGGACAAATTGCTTCGGGCGAAATAATTTTCCATCGACCTGAGGGTACTGTCGATATCGCAAGGCTCGATCCGGAAAGTCGCCTCATGCGGAGGATTCGTGGAAACGAGATCGCCATGATTTTTCAAGAACCCATGACCTCGTTAAATCCGGTGTATACAATCGGCAATCAGATTATCGAGGTTATCTGCCTCCACCAGGATTTGGACAAATCTACAGCTAAACAAAAAGCCATAGAAATGCTGGATGCCGTGGGGATTCCATCGCCAAAACAACGAGCGGATGAATACCCGCACCAGCTTTCGGGAGGCATGCGGCAGCGCGCAATGATCGCAATGGCGCTCAGTTGCAATCCATCTCTGTTGATCGCGGACGAACCCACCACCGCCCTTGATGTAACCATCCAGGCCCAGGTACTGGAATTAATGAATGATTTAGGCCGCGAGTTCAAGATGGCCATTTTATTTATTACCCACGATCTTGGGGTGATTGCCGGCATGGCCGATGATATTGTGATCATGTATTTGGGAAAAATTGTTGAAAGCGCGCCTGTAAAAGAAATCTTCCATGATCCCCGGCACCCGTACACTCGCGGGTTGATGAAGTCCATACCATCGTTAACCCGCTTTGGGAAAACGCGGTTAATCCCTATCGAAGGGGTTGTTCCGGATGCATCGGAAATTCCTGATGGTTGCGGTTTTGGACCGCGGTGTCCGGTTGCAGAAGAAATCTGTCTAGTAAAGATACCTCCTCTCGTTGAATTTGCACCGGGTCACCGTATCGCATGTTGGCAGGATGTAGACAGCAAAATGGAGAAAACCATTGGCGACCCATAACCTTCTTTTAAAAGTAAAAAATTTGAAAAAATATTTTCCCGTTCGAAAGGGTATATTTCGGAAAGTGGTCGCTCATGTAAAAGCGGTGGATGATATTGATCTGTTTATAAGAAAAGGTGAAACTCTTGGCCTGGTGGGAGAAAGCGGTTGTGGAAAAACCACAGCCGGCAGGGTAATTCTCCATCTCCTTAGGCCAACTTCAGGCGAGATCATTTTCCGAAGTTCGAAACTTGCCGAATCGGGTACAGGGTATCGAGAAGTAAACGTGGCTAACGCAAAAGGGCAGGTGTTAAAAAAGTTGCGTCGAGACATGCAGATTATTTTCCAGGACCCTTACTCTTCGTTAAATCCCCGAATGAGTGTTGGAGAGATTGTCAGCGAGCCATTGTATGTTCATTCTTTAGCCAATGCCAAAGAAAGAGAGAGTAGAGCGCGTGAGCTTCTGCTGGCCGTTGGGCTTAAACCGGATCATATGAAACGCTATTCCCATGAATTCTCCGGCGGGCAACGCCAGCGCATTGGCATTGCCAGAGCGCTGGCCTTGGATCCGCAACTTATTGTATGCGACGAGCCGGTTTCGGCACTGGATGTTTCCATTCAGGCCCAGGTCGTAAATCTTCTGGAGGATCTGCAAAGCCAGTTTGGTTTAACGTATTTGTTTATTGCTCACGATCTTTCCGTAATCAAACACATTAGCAATCGCGTCGCCGTTATGTATTTGGGAAAAATTGTTGAGTTGGCCGACACTGAGGAACTGTTTACGAACCCGAAGCATCCCTACACGGAGGCGTTGATGTCTGCGGTTCCGGTACCGGACCCGGAATACAATGTGAAACGAATTCTCCTAAAAGGCGGTGTTCCCAGCCCCATGAATCCCCCTTCCGGGTGTTATTTCCACCCCCGTTGTCACTATGCAACGCACATTTGCCAAATCGAAACGCCTGTCTACCAGGATATCGGCAGCGACCATTATGTGTCCTGCCATTTTTCCGACACATTAATGTTGAAGCCCATATCACTCGAGACTGACGTCGCCAGTCGTATGTGAAAATGATAAATGGAGATTTACAAATGAAACCCCCTAATTTGCATTATCAAACGATTACAGACCTTGCACAAAGTATTCGTGCTGGGGAACGCTCTCCCGTAGAGCTCACGGAACATTACCTGAATCGTATCGATTCATTAGATGGCACGCTGAATGCATATCGTATGGTATGCCGCGAACGCGCACTGGGTGAGGCCAAGGCAATGGAGACATCCTTGAAAGCAGGCCAGGATTTGGGGCCCTTGCATGGCATTCCGTATGCGGCCAAAGATCTATTTGATGTGAAGGGTATACCGACAACGGCCGGTTTACAATTCTTGGAAAATAACACCGCGACTGAAGATGCCACCGTTATCCGTAAACTGGCGCAGGCCGGTATGATTTTTCTGGGAAAAACCAATACGGTTCAGCTCGCCTATAGCGGTATTGGAATCAATCATGATCATGGAACCCCGCAAAACCCCTGGCACAGGGATCCCCATGTGCCCGGTGGTTCAAGCAGCGGTTCCGCAGTCGCAGTGGCTGCCGGTATGATCCCGATGGCTTTGGGAAGTGATACCGGCGGATCGGTTCGTATTCCGGCGGCCCTGTGCGGCATAACAGGACTCAAAACAACCGTTGGAAAAATCAGTCGAGCCGGTGTCTATCCCCTAAGCTGGAGCATGGATTCTGTGGGGCCTTTGACCCGATCTGTAGAGGATGCTGCCCTTGTTCATCAGGCGTTACAAGGCCTCGATTTTAAAGACGATTCCACTTGGTCTGTGTCCCTTGACAATGTTTTGACCAGGTTGAGGGATGGTGTACGGGGTCTCCGGCTTGCCTTTGCAGAAACGGTCTTTGGGGATGATGTGGACCCGGAGATTGAAAAGGCGGTTCGGGAGTGCGGCGATGTGTTCCAAAGCTTAGGGGCGCACGTGGACCGTATGGAGCTTCCGGAAGCAGAAGCCGCCTGGCAACTGAATCGCAAAGGACTGATTGTTGTGGCGGAGGCATACACGAATAACAAACGACTTCTTGAGGAACACTATGATAAATTAGACCCGATTATTGCCGTTCGTATGATAAGGGGAAAGGAAGTTACAGCAACCGAATACTTACAAAATACCATTGAATGGAAGCGTCTTCGCACAACAGTCCTTGAAACACTAAAAGATATTGATGCGATTGTCGTACCCACAACCCGAATCCCAGCCCTACCGGTGGATGAAATCGATGTGGATATGGAAACCTATACCGCCCGGAATCTCGATTATCTAAGAAACACCTCCATCGGCAATATTCTGAATCTATGCGGTCTCTCCGTTCCATGCGGATTTACCAAAAAAGGCTTGCCGGTGGGACTAATGATTTACGGGAAACCATTTCAGGAAGACATGGTACTTCGGGTCGGCTTTGCGTTTCAACAAGCGACCGACTGGCACCGCCGCACCCCGGATCTTTCATGGACTGGAGAAAGATAATACAAAAAGTTTTTAGTGTTTCGTATTTAGTATTTTGTTTAAAACTAGTGACGAAACATAGTTCAATAACATCTGATATTCTTAAACAAGGAGTTACCCGATGAACATTTTAACATCCGGATCCATAGCATATGATCGCATCATGGATTTTCCCGGTAAATTTTCAGATCACATTTTGCCCGACAAGATACATGTCTTAAATGTATCCTTTATGGTAAACAGTTTTACGGAAAGATGCGGTGGTACTGCTGGAAATATCGCATATAACCTTGCATTGTTAGGCGAACACCCACTGGTCCTCGCCACTGCCGGTAAGGATTTCGGTACCTACAAAGAAAGGTTCGATAAATTGGGGCTTCCCCTTGATGGTATTCGTGAAATCCCGGAGGAATTTACTGCCGGCGCCTACATCACCACTGACCAGTCGGACAACCAGATTACCGGTTTCAACCCCGGCGCCATGAAACATCCATCCCTGTATGAGTTTGACGGTATAAAAGAGAATGAGACGGTGGCCATTATTTCACCGGGTAATCTAGAAGATATGATTGAATACAGCCAGTATTACAAAACAGCCGGAATTTCACATATTGCCGATCCCGGTCAGCAGATTGTTTGGTTAACGGGCAAGCAGTTGGACGAAATGATCACCGACGCCACCCTGTTTATTTCAAACGACTATGAATTGGAAATGGTCATAAAGGCCACCGGGCTGAAAAAAGGGGATTTGCTGAAAAAAACACACACAATCATCACAACTATCGCGGAAAAGGGTTCCATCATCCTTACAAAAGATGGGGAAATGAAAATACCTGCTGTGACGGCTGATGCGGTCGTAGATCCTACCGGAGCAGGCGATGCCTTTCGTGCAGGTCTCATTAAAGGAATGGTGATGAAAAAAGACCTCGCTACCTGTGCACAAATGGGAGCGACCTGTGCAAGCTTTGCCGTGGAACGGCAGGGGACTCAGGAACATTGTTTCACCTTAGATGCATTTTGGGAGCGAT
>JAHEHB010000051.1 GCA_024644775.1 Deltaproteobacteria bacterium | reverse complement strand
CATGTCGTAAACTGAAGGCGTAATTGCGGGAGATATTGAGACAAATCCCTTGAATCAAGCGTTAGGGACGAATGAGGACACGACCCAAAACATATTCTATTTTTTACGGATATATTGTTGTATCCGCCGCCGTTTTTATCATGACAATAGCGTGGGGCACCAATCGAACCTTTGGGGTCTTTCTAAAACCCATGCTCAGTGAATTTGGATGGTCAAGGGCCAGCATTTCAGGCGCTTTTACCATGGCGATGATTATAATGGGTTTGGCCAGTTTTGTAGGCGGTCGTATCACCGATCGGTTTGGTCCTCGGGCGGTTGTGATAAGCTGTGGGTTATGTTTGGGGGCGGGTTACTTTTTCGCCGCCACCGTCCGGACGATTTGGCAATTTTACATTTTTTACGGCCTTTTGACTGGAATCGGGCTGAGTGTTACCACCCCGCTGATGTCCTTAGTCGCCAGGTGGTTTGTCAAGCGAAGAGCTTTGATGTCGAGTATTACCACTGCCGGGCCGGCTTTTGGCAATATGGTGATGCCGTTGATTTTCAGTATAGTCGTACATGCGGTTGGATGGCGACATTCGTTTATGATAATGGCGGCCATTGTGCTCGTTTCCGTTGTCTCGGCAGCCCGGTTTGTAAAACGAGATCCAGGTGAAATGGGCCTTTTACCTTACGGGACAGATAAAATCGATGTGAATCGTTTAAACCCGCAAGGGGATGGATTATCGATATCGGGAGCGCTCCGCACCCGGCAGTATTGGCTGCTGAGCTTCATTTTTTTCTGTGATTTTTTTCTTATGAATGTCGTCACGGTACACATTGTCATACACGCTATGGACTTGGGGATACCGGCGACGAAGGCCGCTAGTATCCTATCCGTTGCATCAGGGGTGTGTATAATTGCAAGGGTTATTATTGGCGGTGTCGCAGATAAAATTGGATGCAAGCCAACCTTTGCAGTGTGTTTGATTATGTCCGTGGTTGGCTTTACGTTGCTCATGGTAGCAAATTCACTGTGGATGCTCTATATTTTTGCGGCCATATTTGGCTTTGGGTTATGGTCCAGTGGCGGATTAATCACGCCCATGACAGCTGAATTGTTTGGATTGAGGGCTCACGGTACCATCTACGGCGCTATTTTTATCAGTGGTGCAACCGGCGGGGCGTTCGGCCCGGTTCTTGTCGGTTATCTTTTCGATGTAACCGGTAATTATACGATTGCGTTTGTTATTTGCCTTTTTATTAGCATTCTTGCGCTACTGGCTCTCATGGCACTGAGGCCTATCCGAAGATAGTGCGCTGCGTGCGCTTTGTTGAAAGCGGCCGGTCTTTGTGATAGCCAAACTGTCGTTGGCATCTATCGGTTTGCCTCTTTGGGCGTTATCAGAATCTTTAAACCTTCTTGACGTTCGTGCATCCCCAATGATTCAAGGAATTGGGTCAGTGGTTTTACATGGCTGATGAGAGGTTGGATCTGTAATTTTTCTGATGCAATCAGTTCCATTGTCCGAGGAAAGGTATCCTGGATCATCACCGTGCCGAGTATGGTCAACTCGTTGCGAAATACCTGGTAGGGGTTGAATTCTACCTTCGTATCCGGATTGTTTACCCCGAATAGAACGATTTTACCGCCACGCTTAACCAAGTCAAAACTTTGAGCGACCGTTACCGGTAATCCCGCGCTCTCAATAACAACATCGACGCCGCCATTTGACAGATCTTTGATGGCCTCAACCACACGACCTTGCGTAGGATCAACGGTAGCCGTCGCTCCCAATTGCTTGGCGATTTCACGCCGCTTCTTTTGAGGCTCTGAGACGATCACCTTTGTTGCACCTGTAAGGAAAGCCAGTTGCATCAGCATCAGCCCGATGGCCCCTCCCCCCAGGACCGCAACGGATTGTCCTGGTTTAATGTCTGCCCGATCGATCCCGTGGACGCAACAACTCGCCGGTTCAAGAAAAGCCCCCCATTCCATGGGCATGCTGTCCGGCAGGCGGTGAACTTGACGATCCAATACACTTGTGTATTCTGCAAACCCCCCACCCTTATAGTGGAACATGCCATAGCGGTTCGAACACAGATGGCTTCTTTCACTTCTGCAGTATTCACAAATATCACAACAGATGCCGGGGTCGATGGCCACACGATCTCCGGGCGTAAAACGCGCTATCCCCGATCCGATTTCCTGGATAACGCCGGATACTTCGTGTCCCGGTGTACACCCCACATTGAGTTCCCAGGTACCATGGTATTGGTGTATATCCGTGCCGCAAATCCCACAGTAGTCGATTTTAACAAGCACATCGTTTTCCCCGACGTCAGGTATGGGGTGATCTTCCAGCCGGAAATCCTTTATCCCATGGGATACAATTGCTTTCATGATCCGATTCCTCCTTTATTGAAACCTGGTCTTTCGGGCTAGGTCAGAGACGTAAGGCGCTGTCTGACATAGCGGCCGGACTCGTGAACATGGGAGACCGCTACACCGCTTGAGAAAAAACGGAATTCGTGTCCTGTATTTTCTCTGGTACTACCACTTCAATCGATTCTCGAACAATCTGTACGATACGATCGATCTGATCATCTGTTGTAATCAACGGTGGTGCAAGACAAATCACATCCCCACGCATGCGGGTAAAAAGCCCGCGTTGCATCATCTCTCTTTTGACGCGTTCTCCGACGTTCTCCTCAGAATCGAAGGGAGTCTTTGCTTCTCGATCGGCAACCAGTTCCACAGCTGCCATCATCCCTAAGCCTCTTGCGTCACCAACCGCTTTTAGATCATATAGCGTCTTTAGTCCTTCAAGAAGCCGTTTTCCGCCAATGGCTGCACGTTGCGGTAGGTTTTCTTTTTCGATAATTTCGAGATTTTTTAGCGCCACCGCACAGCACGTTGGGTGACCGGAATAGGTGTAGGCATGCATCCAGCGGTTTTCTTCGGGAACACGGTTCATCACGTCTGCTATTTCATCCGATACCATAATCCCGCCCAGGGGAAGATAGCCGCTGGTAATTCCTTTGGCAAATACCATGATATCCGGCTCTATGTCCCAGTGGGAGAGGGCGAACCATTTCCCTAAAAATTCCCCCTTTTAAATATAAAATAAGTGAAATGTTTTAAAACAGGTTCTTAATTCAAAATTTTCCGGAATACCTCCAGCGTATAATCGATGTCTTCTTTAGTGACATGGTAATTGGTGACCGCTCGTATTTTTTTCGGGTTTCTCGGGCCCATGCGAACGCCTTGTTCCTTTAATTGAGCGGTAAGTTGCTCAGCAGTGATATCATCTTTTTCGATGTCAAAAAACAGAATGTTGGATCGAATGTTGTCGGGAACGATGGCGATGCCGTTAATCTCGGCTAGCCCTTCAGCCAATTTACGGGCGTTCTGATGATCTTCGTCAAGCCGATCGACCATTTCAGTAAGCGCCACAATACCGGCTGCGGCCAGAATACCCGCCTGGCGCATACCACCTCCCAGCACTTTCCGCACACGCCTTGCTTCTAAAATAAATTCTCCTGTTCCGCAAACCACCGAACCGGCTGGTGCGGCCAGTCCTTTGCTGAGACAAAAGGTGACCGAATCGGCTTTCTTTACGATTTCGCTTACCGGAACCCCGAATGCCGCGGCCGCGTTAAAAATTCTGGCACCGTCGATATGTAATTTTAATCCGTGATTTTGGGCTAATTGAGCCACCGCATCCACATAATCAGGCTCAAGAGGGCTTCCGTTACAACTATTATGAGTGTTTTCCAGAGCGATGAGGCGGGTTCGCGGGCAATGAATGTTATCGGGTCGAATCGCAGTCTTAATATCTTCAATCAACAATTTTCCATCGGGCTGATTGGGTATGGTCCGGGGTTGCACCCCACCCAATGCGGCAGCTCCTGCCTGTTCGCTGGTCATTATATGGGCCTGATCTCCCATGATGACTTCCTCTCCCCGTGCACAATGAGAAAGCTGGCAAACGAGATTGCCCATGGTGCCGCTGGCCACAAAGACTGCAGCTTCTTTTCCGAGTATTTCTGCAGCCATCTCCTCCAACCGGTTTAGGGTGGGGTCTTCGCCAAAAACATCATCTCCAACTTCTGCCGAAGCCATTGCCTGGCGCATGGCAGGGGTCGGTTTTGTGATCGTGTCAGATCTTAAATCAACATTTCGCATGGGTATCACCTCTTCTTTTGAGTTCATATTTTCGCAGGGAATTCAGATAGCCGAAATCCGAACATCATGCAAGCATTAAATCCACTATCCACTATAGTGAATACCCTTGATAAACCCTCCAAATCGCCTTATACTTTGAACCAGTAAAACCGGAAAATTCATCATACAGAATTGTCGTTGTTGCCATCCGAGGGTACGATCCATCATTTGGCAATGTAGAACCTTACAAAACAGAAGGGGGGTTCGTCATGGCCGAGTTTCTATGGAAACCATCCGAAGAGCGAATTCAAAACTCCAACATGTATCGATTCATGAATTTTATCAACGATCGATTTGGAACCGATTATTTCGACTATGATGCGCTTTACCGTTGGTCAATAGAAAATATCCCTGAATTTTGGGCCGCCCTCTGGGATTTTGTGAACGTGAAAGCGTCTACACCCTATGAATCCGTCGTGGATGATCTGTCAAAAATGCCTGGTGCGCAATGGTTTCAGGGAGCGACACTTAACTTTGCAGAAAACCTGTTGCGATTCCGCGACGAGTCCATCGCCCTCGTTTTTAAAACGGAAGGTCGAAAGTCTACAAAAATGACTTACAGCCAGCTGTACGATGAAGTAGCCCGTACCGCCAAATCCTTAAGGGATTTAGGTGTTGAACCTGGGGACTGTGTGGTCGGCTTCATGCCGAATATGCCGGTGACTATTGTCGCGATGCTGGCAGCCACCAGCGTCGGCGCCACTTGGTCGTCTTGCTCACCTGATTTTGGTATCAGTGGCGTACTCGATCGTTTTGGCCAAATTAGGCCGAAGGTGCTGTTTACGGCCGATGGATACACGTTTAACGGGAAGCAGTTTGATTCCCTGGAACGAATCTCCCAAGTTCTAAAAGAGATTCCATCTGTTGAAAAAGTCGTTGTGATTCCCCATATTCAAGAAAACCCGGATATCCGCAAGGTGCCAAAGGCCGAGTTCTTTCGTGATTTTAAGTCGGCTGAAGCGAATTTAGGCATCGAATTTTCTCAGCTTCCTTTTTCACACCCGCTTTATATAATGTATTCGTCCGGTACCACCGGTTTGCCGAAATGCATGGTCCAAAGTGCCGGCGGCATTCTTCTTCATCATTTAAAGGAGCTGATGCTGCATTCGGATTTAAAGAGAGAAGATACCATTTGTTACTTTACCACCTGCGGATGGATGATGTGGAATTGGCTTACGAGTTCTTTGGCAGTGGGTGCAACGATTGTTTTGTATGACGGTCATCCGTTTTACCCGCATCCAGCCATACTATGGGAAATGGTTCAGGATGAAAAGATTAGCATCTTTGGAACCAGCGCGGGATATATTGCTGCGCTTCAAAAATTCGATGTCAAACCGGGTGAAAATTACGATCTCAGTTCGCTTAAGGCGATTCTTTCCACCGGTTCACCACTTTCCATGGAAGGGTTTAAATTTATTTATGAAGTGGTAAAAGACGATATTCAACTGGCTTCCATAGCGGGAGGATCGGATATCAACGGTTGCTTTGCCCTTGGAAATCCGATGGGGTCGGTTTATGCTGGCGAGATTCAATGCCGGGGCTTGGGTATGAAAGTGGACGCATTCGATGAGAATGGAAATTCGGTTCGAAACCAGCAGGCTGAACTGGTTTGTAAGGCCCCTTTCCCCTCCATGCCGATCTACTTTTGGAACGATCCTTCAGGTGAAAAATACCATGCGGCATATTTTGACGTGTATCCGAATATCTGGTGGCACGGCGATTTTATAGAAATCACTGATCGAGGCGGGGTAATCATGTACGGGCGCTCGGATGCGACGCTTAATCCAGGTGGTGTGAGAATCGGAACCGCAGAAATCTATCGTATCATGGACCAGTTTGAAGAGGTTGAAGACAGTGTGGTGGTGGGGCAATACTGGAAAAATGACATTCGGGTTATCCTGTTTGTTAAAATGGCAGAACGCTTTCCACTTACCGATGATCTTAAGACAAAAATCAAACAGGCAATTCGAACCAAGGCGTCTCCCAGACATATGCCCCAAAAAATAATCGCCGTTCCAGATATACCCTACACCCTTAACATGAAAAAAGTGGAATTGGCGGTAAAAAAAGTCATCCACAACCAACCGGTCCGCAATAAAGACGCGCTGAGAAATCCGGAAGTTCTCGATTACTATTCTGACATAAAAGAACTAGAAGAAGATTAGAACCTCCGGATGTATCGGACGTATCAATTGGCTGGTGCTTGATTAATGCGGCTCACCATCTTGCGGTTCCAATGTCCTTTACCCGACAGGGTCGGTACACCCGCTTCGATTAAATTCTTAGCAATCTTATCATAGCTGGCACCGCTTTGCCTCATTTCGGAGATTATCGCTGAAGCATTTTTGGCTTCTTTATCGGTGGGTCGTTCTTCGGGTGTATTTTTAACCACGATCGTTTCAGGGGAGGTAGTTTCTGCTGCGGGTGTAACCGGGCGGTTGTTCAGTGACTGCATGAGATGCTCTGCAATTCGTTCCATGGCGCTTGCATTGCGCTCCTCCGCCGTTGCCCTTCGTTCCTGAGCTTCGGCCATGCGTTGTTGAACATCAGAGATGGTTTGCAAATGTGCTTTGATCACGTTCAGGTTTTCATTCAATGCTTCAGCTGCCGCATCCTGACCGCCTTTTTTTCGTTGGTATCCGTTATTCCGATAGTTGCCATTCCGCCCATCAAGGTTTCGAGTCAGCGTGGTGTCATAGTTTCTATTGTTTCTTGTGAATCGTCTGTCGTTACCACCTAAATTACCGGGAAAATAATCTTTCATTCAATACTCCTTAAAATTATTGGTATTTATGTTGAGCGCCGCCGTCAAAGTGAGGCGTTCGTTATTCGCTGTTTGTAAACCTCGCTCTGTTGTTGCTCGTTATCAAAAAACGCTTATTTAGGGCTGATTTTTTGCGAATGAAAATCAGGAAAATCTTTTATCTTGCAGCAGGCGGACAATGGATTCGTCTGGTGCATATCGTATTTGCAGAAATGATTTCTTACAGCCCCCTTTTATTTAGGGCTAAAATTGTGTAATAATATAATAAATATTTGGTTAAAGTCAAGAAAAAATTTTCAAATACCGAGCGTTTGGAAATCATGGTCAATATTGTTGCGATTTATGGGAGTCCGCGAAGAAACGGTAACACGTCAACACTATTGAAACACGCGGTTAAAGGGGCCGTAGAAGCCGGCGCCGCCGTCGAAGAGATTGTTCTTCGCGATTTAAAGATGTCTCCCTGTCTTGAAATTTATGGCTGTAAAAAAGATGGCCGTTGCGCAATAAAGGATGATTTTCAAACGGTTTATGATCAGCTACTGTCATCCGATGGGTTGATGTTGGCATCACCGATCTTTTTTTATTCGGTGAGTGCACACACCAAGATTTTAATGGATCGATGCCAATCTCTATGGGTGAAGAAATACTGGATCGATAATGTCGCCGTGGGGCAATGGGAACCTAAACGAAAGGGACTTTTTCTTTCTGCAGGTGCTACGAAAGGCAAGCGGCTTTTTGAAGGAACCCTGTTGAGTATCCGGTATTTTTTTGATGTTTTGGACATGACGCTTTGGAAGGCCTTCTTGTACAGAGAACTCGACTTTGAGGGAGATGTTCTCAAACACCCGGAGTATCTAAAAGAAACCTACGAAGCAGGAAAGGCTTTTGTTGGCATTATAGAGGAAGATATCGCACCCTTGTCATAAGCATTCCCATTGAAAGCTGATTGCTGAGGACTCCCTAATAGAGCCTTGGCTCAATTAGGTTTGTAGATACTGTTGAAGAAATCCCGCCGTGTGAGATCCGTTGGTGTGTACGATGATTTCCTCGGGGTTACCAAAAGTCACAAGATCTCCCCCCGCTTCACCACCTTCAGGTCCTAAATCGATAATATAATCCGCTGCGCAAATGATTTCTAAGTTGTGCTCGATAACCACTATCGTGTTTCCTCGGTCTACAATGGCTTGAAGAACATCTATCAAACTTTGAACATCAGACAAGTGCAATCCTGTGGTGGGCTCGTCGAGAATATAGAGCGTATGACCCTTGGCGGGTTTGGCAAGCTCTTTTGCCAGTTTTATTCGCTGGGCTTCGCCTCCGGAGAGTGTCGGGCTTGGTTGACCCAACTTAAGATAGTCTAAGCCGATATCGCAGAGAAACCGAACCCCTCGTCGAATCGAGGGGACGGCTGTAAAAAACTCAGTGGCTTCTTTGAAGGTAAAGTCTAAAACATCGGCAATGGTTTTTCCTTTGTAACGAACCGCCAGTGTTTCCGGGTTAAACCGTCGTCCTTCACATACTTCACAATGGACATAGACATTGGGAAGAAAGCTCATTTCGACTTTGACACTGCCGTGACCTTTGCAAGCCTGGCAACGGCCCTCGGCTACATTGAAGGAAAAACGACCGGACCCGTATCCACGGGAACGGGCTTCAGGGGTTAATGAATAGAGTCTACGGATATCTGCTAAAAATCCCACATACGATGCGGGTACCGAACGAGGGGTTCGACCGATGGGACTGTGATCGACTTCCAACACACGACCTAATTTTTTCCAACCGCTTATACCTTTGCAGGAACCGGCGGGATGCGTTTGTTTCAGAATTCGATTTCGCAATCCCTTATATAGGGTTTCTTTGACAAGGGTTGATTTTCCGGATCCCGATACGCCGGTGACACAAATCAATGAACCCAAAGGAAAATCAATATTGACGGTTTTTAGGTTATTTGCGATGGCGCCACGAACCTTCACTTGGGGGCTTTTTCGATACGGTCTGAATCTGGATGTGATGTGTCTATGATGGCCGTTTAGCATTGCACCGGTAACGGAATCAGGTATTTTTTTCAGATCATTCAGAGAGCCGTTCGCCACTACCCGTCCTCCATCTTGGCCGGCTTTTGGACCGAGATCAATAATGGTATCGGCTGCACGAATCGTTTCCTCATCATGTTCAACGACCAAAACCGTGTTACCGCGATCTCGAAGCGTCTTTAGGGAATCTAGAAGGAGTCGATTGTCCCGGGGGTGAAGTCCAATGGTGGGTTCATCCAGAATATAGCAGATACCCGTCAAATTGGACCCGAGTTGTGCCGCCAGCCGAACACGCTGCGCTTCACCGCCGGAGAGTGTATCTCCGCTTCGTCCTAAAGACAGATAGGATAACCCCAATAGATTCAACAGGGAAAGGCGGGACAGTATTTCAGCGATAATCGGTTGGGCAATGGGGGCTTCCGCCGGCGTGAACGTAAACATTTGGAGCACCCTTTGGAGCCGGCTTGCCGAAAGTTCCACCAAATTCCATATTGAATACCCCTTTAGCCGAACTGCCAAAGCTTCAGGCTTGAGTCGACTTCCCCCGCATTGGGCACAGCACTTCCGCTCTACTTCGGTATCACCGATTTCTCCCAATCCACCACAAGAAGGGCATGCACCGTGACTGCTGTTAAAAGAAAAGAGTCGAGGATCCATGGTTTCAAGCCCGATACCGCAGGATGGGCAGATACCTTTTAAACTGAATAATTCTTCGTTTCCTTTTTTACTAACCACAATGAGATTGCCGTTTCCTTCCTTTAACGCTTGAAATACCAACGCTTCAAGATTCGTTGCCGGTAGTCTGCCAACCTCCAATTCTATGGTATGTTCATGGTATCGACTGAGTGACATATCTTTTTTAAGATTTGTTATTGCCCCGTCGATACGGGCCTTTCGGTAACCGTTGCGGCGTGCTTTCTCTAAAATATCCTTGTGAAACCCTTTTCTGCCAATCACTTTAGGCGCCAGGATCGATACCCGTTTTTTACCGAAGTGGGTTCGGATTTGTTGGACCACGGAATCTTTGGTTTGAGCGGTCAGTCTTCGTCCGCATCCCAGGCAGTGCTGTTTTCCTGCTTTGCTGAACAACAGCCTCAAAAAATGATAAATTTCCGTAAGGGTTGCAACGGTGGATCGTCGGCTCGAATGGCTGATCCTTTGTTCAATGGCCACAGTGGGGGGAAGCCCGGTTACGAGATCGACATCGGGCCTTTCCAAGATTTTCATGTATTGGCGCACGTATGGCGCGAGGCTTTCAAGATAGCGTCGCTGCCCCTCGGCAAATAGGATGTCAAACGCAAGTGTCGATTTCCCGGAACCGGAAACCCCCGTCAGCACAACCAATTGATTTCGGGGAATGGTTAGCGCCAGGTTTTTTAGGTTGTGCTCCCGCGCACCGGTCACGGCAATGGCTTTTGAAATGGTCTTGTTATGGGTATCACCAGAACGGGAAGTCCTATGATTTTTATGAATATGTTCTCGACCAGCTAAATAGGATTGCAAAAAACGGCCGCTTGGGGAACTTTTATGGGCAGCAACCGCTTCGGGTGAGCCGGTCACAACAACTTGCCCCCCGTCGTCTCCGCCTTCCGGCCCCAATTCAATCACCCAATCGGCTGTTTTGATAACATCCATATTGTGTTCGATTACCAACACGCTGTTACCTTCATTCACCAGTCGCTGAAGCGCTTTCAGGAGCTTGTCGATATCGTTGAAGTGCAGGCCTGTTGTTGGTTCATCGAAAATAAAAAGTCGCTTCGCCGTATCACCGCTTTGAAGATACCGCGAGAGCTTGAGGCGCTGCGCCTCGCCGCCGGAGAAGGTGTTGATGGGTTGGCCGAGTCGTATATAGCCAAGACCGACATCGAGCAATGGTTGAAGGGCTTTTGTAATTTTTGCGTGATTGCCAAAAAATATTAGCGCCTCGTCGACGGTCATTGTAAGCATGTCGTAAATATTTTTGTCCTTGTGAAACACCCCCAGAATTTCGTTTTTAAACCGTTTTCCACCGCAATCCGGGCATGTGATAAAAACATCGGATAGAAACTGCATTTCAATTTTTTCATATCCGTCACCGCGACAAGTTTCACAGCGCCCCCCTTCGACATTGAAAGAAAAGAAGGCAGGCCCGAATCTTGCTTTTTTGGCACCCGGCGTCTCCGCCAGGAGATGACGAATAGGATCCAATGCCTTCGTATACGTAAGTAGGTTTGCCCGGGGCGTTCGGCCAATGGCCCTTTGGTCGACGAGCAGAACATCCGATATCTGTGAACTCCCTGTAATGGCTTTGTGTCGCCCCGGCCGTCCCTGGGGATCTGCAGAGCCCCACTTTATCGCCTTGAACAGAATCTCTTCGGCGAGTGTCGATTTTCCGGAGCCGGACACTCCCACCAGGCATACAAAAAGGCCCAAGGGGATGGCAACATCGATGTTCTTCAGGTTGTTGGCCTGAGCTCCCCGGATCTTCAACCATTTTGTCTTCTTGGGTTTGCGGCGCTTATCGGGTATCGGAATGTTTCGCTTCCCCGATAGGTATTGGCCGGTAAGCGAACCATTTAATTTGTGTGTCGGACCGAAATACATAACTTTACCGCCCCGTTCACCGGCCATGGGTCCAATGTCGAGCATAAAATCACTATGGCGAATAATTTCAGGGTCGTGTTCCACGACCACGATGGTGTTCTGCAGGTTTCGAAGGCTTTCCAATATGCGAATAAGGCGGTGGTTGTCACTGGGATGCAGACCAATGCTCGGCTCATCCAGAATGTACAGCGTATTGACCAGCGAAGCCCCCAAGGCGGATGCAAGGGAAACCCGTTGCACTTCACCACCGGAGAGGGTTCTCGATTGTCGATCCAGTGTTAGATAACCGAGCCCCACATCTCGAAGGTATCGGAGTCTGCCCCGGATTTCCTCTAAAAGAAGCAGGCTGGCTTCATCCGTGTGGGCAGGGGAGATTGTTTGGAAGAATTCGAGTGTACGATTCACATCCAATGCATAAATTTGGGCGATATTTCGTCCGTTTAATTTATACAAAAGCGTATCTGGTTTAAATCGGGTGCCGTTACAGTCTTTGCATTCATTGTAGCTGCGGTATCGGGAAAGAAATACCCGAACGTGCATTTTGTAGGTCCTCGTTTCAAGCCATCTGAAGAACCCGCGTATTCCATAGTAGCTATCGGTCCCTTGGATAATTGCCTGTTTTTGGGCAGCCGTCAATTTATTGAACGGGATATCTGTTTTGATCTTGTTTTTTCGACAAAAACGGATCAGGTCTTCGAGCTCGGACCGATGATTCTCCAGTGATCCCCAGGGTTTGATCGCCCCCTCTGCAATGGAGAGGGATGGATTCGGGATGATGAGGTCCAAGTCAATATCGATCGTTCGCCCAAATCCTCTGCACGTTTCGCAAGCACCGATAGGGCTGTTGAAAGAAAATAGATTGGATAGCGGTGTACTGTATGCGATTTCACAGGTTGCGCATTCCAGTCGATTGCTAAACGAAAGACGCGTGTCCGGCTGAACCCAAATATCCAGTTTGCCCTCCCCGAAGCGGAAAGCCTGTTCAATAGAGTCGAGGATTCGAGTTCGATCTTCCGGACGGAGCATTACGCGGTCTACAACCACATTGAGTGCGTCTGCGCTATTCCACGCTTCGAGATGAAAAATCCGGCCGTGGAGATAGCATCGGTCAAATCCGGTTTTCTGCAAGGACCTTTGCACCTGATCTTGAGAAACGCCCCCCACGGAATAGGGAAATGTGATGATTATCTTTGAATCGATCGGAAATGATTGCAACCGGTTCCATATGTACTCCGGCGTTTCCGGAAAGACCGGATTACCGCAATTCCGGCAATGAAGCCGCCCCAAGCGGGCGAAAATCAACTTTGCGTAATCGGTAATTTCGGTCATGGTGCCGACCGTTGACCGGGACGTCCGAACCGGATCTTTTCGGTCGATGGCGATGGCGGGTGGGATGCCTTCGATTTTGTCAACCTGGGGGCGATCCATACGCTCCATGAACTGACGCGCATAGGGTGAAAAGGTTTCTACATAGCGGCGTTGGCCTTCGGCGTAAAGTGTTTCGAAGGCCAGGGAAGATTTCCCGGAACCACTAACACCCGTGATAACTGTCATTTTATTCAAAGGGATTTCAAGATCGAGATTCTTTAAATTGTTTTGACGGGCACCTTTGATTTGTATGGCATGGATCTGCATATCATTCTGCTCCAGATGTCGCTATCGGTCCAGCATTTTTCACCGGAAACGTTTATGTCAGCAGTCGGGGCGTTCTTTCAATAATTGTTTTCATCACCGTTGAAAGAGCGGCAGGTGAAATGGTGAAAAAGTGTAGTCGGAATCTATTCACGATCCGGATGGGTGTCAATGGTAAGGCAAAAGGCCTTAAACCCTTAGGGCGGTTTATATGACAACATGTTGGAAAAAAAACCAATGGTACCATGAAGGTCTTTTTGAGGTGTCAGATTTCGGGCCTTCGCCGCGACGTAGTGGCTTCGGTCACGCAGGCGGGTGTCAGGTCACGCAGGTGATAAACACTGAAACCTCATCTGAGAAACCTGGTAAAATTCCAAATCTCAAGCACCAAATTCCAAATAAATCTCAAATTCCAATATTCCATCATTCCATGCTGCACCGCAAGAAATAGATGCAGAAAAAAACATAATATCAGGCGCTTGTAGAATTTCCGAGACGTTCATTTAATTCATTATTCCGTAAACCCATAATGATATATTTCATAGACAGTTTCCCCCCCAAGCAGGTCATCGACTCTTTCTTGGACGTCTTTACGGTCTTTTGTTGTGACCCAATTTTCCCAGTCTTTGGATCTGTGCCACGTGCTGATGATCAGAAACTGATCGGGCCGGTCGAGTCGCCTCAGGGTTTCCCCACTGATATAGCCGGGTTGGTTCATTGCAAGTTTTCTCATCTCCCTGAAAAGCGGTATGATGTCTTTTGCCTTTTCGGGAGGTACCGTACGTTTGATAAGGATTCTTACAGCCATGTTTTCCTCCAGTTTCGTTGAATGTCAAGACACGTTTTACATCCCGAACGCTTATCGTAATAATTCACTTTTCTGACATTTTACGAGACGATCAGTGATAGGGTCCGAATAATTTGCCTCGGGCGCGTGAATTTCGGCCCCCACATGCCAAAACGCAGGGAAGATTTGAAAACCCCCTCCACCTGTCATTTAGATCCTTCTATGGATGCATTGAAAAGAAAACATTTCTACACCGGCTTGTCTGTCGCCGTTCCTGGCGCGCGGATCATCAAGACCGGCACTGACGCCGCTCTAAGGATGCGATCCGCCACACTCCCTCTAACCCATCGACTTACACCGGAGCGGCCATGGGTTGCCATAAGAATGAGATCTACATTATTGTTATCGGCATAGTCTGCGAGTCGGTCTGCCGGCCTCCCGATAAGGACTTCCATTTCCAAATTCGTTGTTCCGGTTTGAAATCGATTCATGATCTGTTGCAAGTATTCTTTAGCTTCAGATTTTCTGGCAGATTCCCTGCTTTCCAAATCATCCATACTGATTGCGTACTCTCCTGCGATTGCCGGCGTTATGGCCTCCAGAATTCGTACGAAAACGATTTTGCGAATTTGACATTGATTGATAAAGGCCTCCACATGCGGGAGTACACACTCAGCCAGCTCCGAGCCATCTAAAGGCACCATTATTTTTTGATACATAATTTCCTCCTTTTCAATTTGTCAATAGTTCGGCTTGTGAATAATGTTACCTACGACTTTTCCAGCTCTTTAAGAGAATGCGGGAGAAGGTGTGTCGCATCGCAAACGTTTCTCAGATGATCGATTTCGACGGAGTCAGGAGTCGTGGTTAAAAATTCATAAAGAGTAATCGACCGGATGAGCGTGTTTCGTTCTGTAATCGTCAAAGAGTTCTTGAAATAACCGTTGCTGGTTTACGAGATCCATGTCAGACAGCATCATCTAAACAGGTTTAGGCATCGAAATCAGAGGTACACTATCTATCGATTGAGAAACGATCGCTTTTTGGAAAAGACACTGAAATTATATTTTTCGTTCCTCCCGTAACGATTAATGTATATCATTTTTGTTTCAATAATACAATATTTGTGCTCGTATTAAATTTTTGGAGCCAGATGACAGATACAGAATGCGGGCTTAATATTAATTGTATAAAATTGAATATGGATTCCTGATAATGGCCAATAATACATCTTCTTACAGAGTTGCGTGGATGGATTCCATTTCCAGAGTCGATAAAGCCGGTTGGGATGGCTTGGCGCTTTCCTTAAAAATTCCTTTTCTTGAGTGGGATTGGCTGAATCAGATGGAAGTCTCTGGAAGTGTTAGGGCTAAAACCGGCTGGCATCCGTCTCATCTTACCGTCTGGTCTGAGCAGAGGTTGGTTGCAGCCGCACCGCTGTATGTTAAGACTCACAGTGCTGGCGAATTTGTTTTTGATCATGCTTGGGCGGATCTGGCGGATCGTCTTGGAATCGATTATTATCCCAAGCTGATTGGGATGAGCCCCTTTACCCCGGTTCCTGGATATCGATTCCTCACGGCACCGGGAGAAGATGAAAGACAGCTCACTGCATTAATGATCAATGAGATTGACGGGTTTTGTCGCAGAAACAGCCTATCCGGTTCAAGCTTTTTATACATCGACCCGGGGTGGCGGGAGATGATGTCTGATTATGGGTTCAGGGGTTGGACGCACCAAAGCTTTCGCTGGCAAAATTGGGGGTATCAAACTTTCGAAGATTTTCTGTCCATCTTCAACTCAAATCAAAGGCATAACATCAAGCGTGAGCGCAACAAAATGCAAAAGAAGGGCGTGACCGTTAAGGCCTATGCAGGAGAAGAAATCCCGTCCTCCTTTGTTCCTCTGATGTATCGGTTTTATGAACAAACCAACGACAAATTTGGGCCCTGGGGATGTAAATATTTAAACAGAACGTTTTTCGAAGGCATCTACGAACACTACCGGCACCGGTTGGTTCTCATGGCAGCGTTTCAAGGGGACGATCAGAAACTACCGGTGGGCATGTCCTTTTTTCTTCGCAAAGGTGACCAGCTTTATGGACGGTACTGGGGGAGTTTAGAAAATATAAACTCACTGCATTTCAATGCATGTTACTATTATCCCATTGAATGGGCGATTGGCCACGGGATCTGTCACGTTGATCCGGGAATCGGATCCGAGCATAAAATACGACGCGGATTTCTGGCAGTACCGAATTACAGCCTGCATCGGTTCTATGATGACCGGCTTCAGCACATATTGAATTCGTACATTGATGAAATAAATCGGATGGAACAAGAGCACATCGATAGACTCAATAGCCAATTGCCGTTTGCGAATAGGATATCTAATCGGATTTCTCGCCTGGATATTTCCCGGTATTGCAATCCTCAATTTAGCGAATGAATTATTGTAGATATTCCGGGATGAATCGCCCTGCTCGGATAGCTCTGCGATGACAGTGGGATAAATGGACGGTATTTTCTCTTTCAAAATAATAAAAACAGTTGTAGCCATTATTGCCATGATGGTAGCAGGCGTAAGCCTTCTGATATTATGGCGATTCCGGGGAATATTGAATTGGAAACGTTCCCTTCGCAATGAATTGAAATTTCTAAAAGCAGAGGCTGAAAAAACACAAGGCAATCGACGGAAAGCCTTATATACGGTTTTGCAACAGTGTCAGACTGCTTGGGGGGCTTCCTTCTCAGAACTTATGTCGTTGAGCGTTATTTTCCAGTACCTGCGTACCATTGCAGGCTGTTTTCACCCCGATACCGAGAGGCCAGAATTGCAGATCACATTCGGGCAGTGCATAGGACTTGCACAGGAGCTCGTGTGGCGATTGGAACAGATACTGTGTCGTCCAGGATTTCGGCGGTTGCAAGGCGTTCGCGTTCGTCACATTCGGAAATCCTACGATCAATACGATCGGTGGCGAAAATCCGCTTTGATAACCTTTATCAACCGTTACTTAAAAAGAGTGTATCATCTTCACTGGGTTTTCTTTCCGGATCCCCTGTCTATAATCGCATATTTTTCCAATCGTTTCACCATCATAGCACTGACTCGATGTCTGCTGGTGGATGTATACGCTTATTTAGGAAAATTGGCCATCCAGGCCTATGGCCAAAGTACAGAACCTATATCCGAACCGGGTTCGAAGGTGGTGCTCGAAAAGGCATTGGAGGGTTTGGAATCTTTGAAAGATCCAACACCACCCATTGTGGATCCGATTACGGATTTGGGCATACAGGAGATTCGAAATCGTTTGGTTGGTTATACGACCTTACTGACGGGACCACCAGGTTTGGATGATTGGAATGCCGCAATAAAAGAAACCGCCACTGTGACCGCAAAAAAATATTTTCCCAATGTCGACCACCCTCTTGAAGAGCTGGCCCTCGGGCCTTTGTTGGAACGGAGTCAAATTTGGGTGAAAACGCTTTACGATACCGAGAAACTTCCAGTTGTAAAAGGTTTTCACGGCGTAAGACTGGCATCCCTTTACGCCGCAAAAACCCTTTCCGATCGCCTCCTTCCCCAGCCGGTTCGTGCGGCGGCGAAAACCAGTTGGACGATGTACCGATGGATGAGACGCCCTTTTAGGTTATACCGTTTGATGCGGAAGACATCTCCGGCTGCAATAACGCTACAGGTCGGATGGTTATTGGCCCGCAGGGGGATGGTAAACGTCATATATCGATATACCTTCGATACGATCCACCAGGAGATAGAGATTATTTACAGAGAATCCAGTTCAGCTGTAAAATCGGATGAAATAAGAAACGGTCATTCTATGAACGCTTCCCTGGCAGCGGGTGAAGAGGTGCACAGGTGTTAGTCGGATTTCGTGACTGTTTTTCAATAATTTGGTAAAAACGAGATATTTAAAGGAAATACGGGAATTGTTGAGAACGGTGAGGACCTCAACTCATTGGGCCGATAACCATTTGCTAGTCTTTTTGATCGATCCGATAGCG
Source organism: Deltaproteobacteria bacterium (assembly GCA_024644775.1). Next base: position 440 of record JAHEHB010000051.1, on the reverse strand, counting down.
AATGCAGGCGATTAAGCTTTCGAGCTCTTCTTGTTTTAATACCGATAAGTAGCTCAAATCAAGATCGGTTTTTAACATCGTTTTTATCTTTTCAATGAGTTTTTCTTTTTTCATACCCGACTCCAGAAAAGCCCGTATTGGTTACCTTTTGTATTTTCTGAGAAATTAAACAGCAATTATATCACAAGTTTTTTCGGCTGTCATCCCAAAAGATAAATACGACGAAAATAATTCTCAATTATTCCACTGTCCCATTACTCAATGAGTGAGGCAAAAACGCGGGCCTCAAAATATATCTTATATTTTCATAATGTTGTAGAAATTTCGAGACGTTTAGATACCTGATTTCGAAATTATATTGACTTTTACAATGCACGGTGATCAGATTTAAAGGTTTGGAAAATGGGCATCAAAATATATTTTACTACTGAATAAAGGGA
>JAHEHB010000355.1 GCA_024644775.1 Deltaproteobacteria bacterium | reverse complement strand
TCATGATTTCATCAAAAATTAAGAATACGTCATATCTATCGCAAATTTCCCGGACAGCTTGAAAGTAACCCGCCGGCGGAATGGTAACTCCGCCTCCGCTGCCCACAATAGGCTCAGCGATAAAGGCGCTCACCCTGTTTGGTCCAGTGCGTATAATCTCGGTTTCAAGCGCATGCGCACATTCTAAACCACATGAATCCGGAATCCTTCCATAGGGACAATGATAACAATTAGCATCTGGAATATGTGGAAATGGCAGCAGTAGTGATTGAAAGGGGGATCGTCGGGGTATATGACCGGTGGCGGAAAGACTTCCCAGCGTCGATCCATGGTAGCTTTGCCAGCGGGAAATCACCAACATTTTTTCCTTTCGCCCGGCTTCCAGATGTGCAACGCGTACCAGCTTAATAGCTGCTTCAATTGCTTCCGATCCACTGGTCTGATAATAACACTTGGTAAGGGGCTCCGGAAGCATCGATACAAGTTCGCGAGCCAATTGCTCGGCGGGTTCATTGACGGCAATAACCGGTGACACAAAGGCCACTTTCTCCACCTGACGCGCCATGGCTTCTGCAATTTCCAAGCGGCCGTGACCGATATTGACAATCACGGTTCCTGAACTGCCGTCTATATATTTGTTTCCGGCATCATCATAAAGATAGATATGCTCGCCCCGAACAATCCGTGGATACTTCTTATGCGTGTTTCTTGAAAAAAAAGCATCTTTCATAATGACTCTATCTCTCCAATTTGGTTTTAACTATCGCCCCAGGCATCGGACGGATTTTGAACAACAAACTTCCCGCCGGAAATCTCGATGACAACACCGGTCAGATAGCCGGAAGACGGGGACAAAAGAAAAGATACTAACTCCGCTACTTCCTGAACAGTGCCGAAACGATGTAGTGCAATACGTTCAAGCAGAAGCTTTTCATCGGCCCCGATGATATCCGCAGTCATTTCAGTTATGATATCCCCTGGTGCATATGCATTCATGTTAATTCCATGGGGGGCCAGTTCTCCTGCCCACACCTTGGTTAATGCTGCAATGCCGGCTTTGGCGGCTGCGTAGACACCTCTGTTGAGCCCGGCATGCCGGGCAGCATAGGAAGAAGCACTGACGATCCGTCCGAATTTCTTTTTTATCATATGGGGCACAACTGACTGAGTACAAAGAAATACTCCCCGAAGGTTGATATCCATAACTTCATCCCAATGCGGATCTGTAATTTCGAGAAGCCCCATGCGACTGGTTACACCCGCGTTGTTGACCAAAAAATCAATTTGTTTACTTTCATGTATAATTCGACTTATCATTGCGTCGACGTGGTCGCGGCGTGACACATCTGCTGCAACCGGTTTGCAGTGGGTCGTGTCCTCCGTCTCTGACAAATCTTCGCACGCAGCTTCGGCTCGCCCCATATCACGACTGTTTACATAAACAAACGCCCCCTTTTGTATCAAAACACGGCTTATCTCTTTACCGATTCCTCTACTGGCACCGGTAACCAGGGCGACCCTGCCTTCAAACGGTAAGTTGCTTTGCATTTTTTCATTCCCCCCAGCTTGCTTTTAAAACACCGACGTTTAAAAATTCCTGATAGGTGCCCCTCCATAAACGGTAATTTTGCCCGATATCTGCGTTATGCTCAAAATTAAATCCTTGAAACTCCTTTTCATTGTTTGCAGTATCGGCGAACGTCATAAATAGCTACATTTCTTGGGATATTACCACTATGGATCCATTCCGCCATCAGTTCACCATAAACCGGTGCCAAACTGAAGCCGCCGGATCCGCCCACCATCGCATATTGTCGCCCATCAAAGGGAGGCAGTTCACCCAACATAAAAAGTCGATCCGGACTCTGCCCCTGAAAACCGACCCATGAACGCAGGATTCGAAACTTCTTTATCGCTGGAATCGCCTGACATGCCCAATCGATGTTCCCTTTTAAGTTTTCGAGATTAACCTGTTTACGCCCGCCATAAGGATCCCCGTCCCCCCGCCATGCGCCGCCGATTAAAATACGTCCATCAACCTGTTTCAGTGTCAGGTTGCCTCGAATATGTGTAATTAGGTGAGGAAAAACCAACGGTCCGGGCTCGGTCACGGAAACACTGTTAACCACCCAGGAAACTGGAAGAAATGTTCCCATCATGACGCTGACCGCCGCGGCCCAGGCCCCGGCCGCATTAACGACTTTTTCCGCTGAAATAGTCGTTTGAGTTGTTTTTACTAATATATGACCGCCTTCATGCCTTACTTGTTTAACCGGTGAGTGTGTTAGAAAACGCCCTCCCCGTTGCTTGACGGCTTTAGAATAAGCAAAAACGGTTTTAAACGGATCGGCCTTGCCGTCTAAAAAGCAATACGCCGCTGCTCGAACACTGTCTGCCAGGTAAGGCGCCTCTTTACGCAATTCTTTACCTGTCACAAGTTCCAGAGGAACGCCGGCAGCTTTCTGCTCAGGCAATCGCATTTGCAAGGCAGCAACATCCTCTTCGGTATGGGCGATTCGAAATCCGCCAAGTCTCTCATACCCAACATCATGCCCAAGCTTATCGGAGAGTATCTCCCACCGATGGGCGGCTTTGACCATATGAGAAAGCATTTTAACGGGTTTGTTCTGAACACCAAGAGAGCCGGCATTGGCTCGAGACGCCTCCATGCCAATCGGTCCTCGATCAACGATTAAAACGTCTCTGCCTGATAATAATAAGTGATAGGCTATTACTATTCCGTATATGCCGCCACCGATAATACATATCTCAGCCGTCTGTTTAGACCGCTTTCCGAAAGAATTCTCCATATTATTCCGTCACCCGTTTATCCCCGCCTGGGGCCGTTTGAGGAAATCGTTCAGGAAATAAAGGATGCATATCATCGGGCGGTTTTTCTTCTGTTAGCCAATGGCCGACCGATTCACCGATGGCGGGTGCTATGAGACCCTTGTCGTCTCTGGCGTACAACGCCATATACAAACCGGTAACATATGGTACACAGCCGACAACCGGTAAACCGTCCACTATAAGGGGATCAAAGCGAGATACAATTTTGTGAAACCGAAGTCCGTTATACCCCGGAAGGATTCTGAGAAAATGGCGACCGAGCGCATTGAATACGTCCGGTTCCGAAGAAAGTGTCGATATGACGAGTTCCTTTCCACCCCCCACCGATACGTCTTGATCTGTTCCCAGAAAGGCAGATAACGAGACCTGCAAGTCACCGATTGGGGTATCGTTAAAATTCGGTTTTACGTTCTCTTTTGCGGACGTATACTCTAAAACGAAATGGCTCTTCTTGATTCGGACAGGATTCCCGATCAAACGATATTTTTTTTCTTTCACAGCCGGTAGCTGAATACCGATCGCTGATAGAATACCCAGAGACTCAACCCCTGCGGCCACCAAGACACACCCGGCTTTGATGGCGCCCGTTTGGGTTCTAACCCCCACGACCGTTTCTTTTTTTACTTCGATTCCAAAAACCGTTGTATTCCAGTGCTGTGTTATCTTTTTATGACGATCACATGCCTTCCAAAGCGCGCTATACAGCTGTTCACTTTTTATCGATGGTATTCGATGGTAAACGATCGCGCCTGAAACATGGGAACCCATCTTAAGGTCCAGTTTCCCCAGATCGTTCTGAGAAACAAACTCAACAGGTTCTCCCTGGAGACGCAACTGCTCACAGTCGGCTTTTGCTTGATCCACATCCCCCGGGTCGATTATCGGTCTAATCAAGGGAATATTTTCAATTGCTTTTATCTCAGCATTTTTTTCGAAAAAACCTTGACAAGCGCTCAAGCTTCTATTGCGCAATTTACCTAAATAATCTGATTGATAGCAATGGAAAGGCAACATTTCGACTTTTATAGCATCCAAAATGGCCGGTATTGATTTTGCGTCGATAAGCGTGACCATTAACCCTTGATCTGCCATATGAAGAGCCGCAAATGCTCCCCCCAATCCGGCACCAATAACAAGGCAATCTGAATGCACGGGTTCAACCTTTCCTATGTTTCTTTGTATAAACCGTTTGTTGACAAAGACCTGCTTCGTCGACGGTTATTTTGTAAACGATAGGTTACAACAACCACCACAATACTTCCTAAAAGATAAGGCCAACCACCCTGCAAGGATCGCGTTGCAGCAAAAGTTGACACGAAAAATACGATGCTAAGGAGTGTCCGCTCCAAGACATTCAAGCGGTTTAGCCAGTATCCCTCTATGGAAATCTGCATGACCGCCAGTGCCAGCATACCTGAAACAAATGCAAAAACGATTTCGGGAATCGGACCGGTTACAAGCTGTGTGTACAGGAAGAGAAAAGGAATATAATAGATGGCCTTACCGATTTTTACGGATTCAAAACCGGTTCGAACTATTTTGGCATCGGCGATACTTGCAGCGACATAGGCGGCCTGACAGATTGGCGGGGTGATGGTCGAGTCAAGGCTCAACCAAAACACTGATAGATGGGCGGCCAAAGCCGGCACACCAAATTCCGCTAAGGCTGGTGCAGCCAGGGTGGCAACCAGGATATACGACGTCACTATGGGTAGGCCCATGCCCATAATGTAAGAAACAAGCACTATCAATACATACAGGATAAACAGTGACGACCCTGACACCTCCAGCAACACCGAAGTCATCTTGATCATGAAACCGGTAAACGTAATGGTCCCGACGATAAGGGCAGCAGATACCATCATCCCGGTCAATGGTAAAACTGCTTTCGCCGTTTCCTCCAGCGCTGCCAGAATTTTTCGGGGTGTCATACGGGTTGCTCGCTTTAACCAACTTACGACAATCACCATGACGGCACATACGGCGCTGGCATAAAAAGGCGTATATCCGATAATCAAAAAATATATGAGAAATATGACAGGGATCGTCAGGTGAAAACCTCGTTTTATGGTATTTTTGAGCCGCGGCAGCTTTGACCTTTCCAGCCCCTTGAGACCCATGCGGTTGGCCTTGATATGAACGTAGACATATAAGGTTCCAAAGAACATGATTGCCGGCAATATGGATATCAGGATGCATTTCCCCAGAGGAATGCCGGTAAGTTCCGAAAGGATAAATATCGCAACCCCCATAATCGGCGGCATTATCTGTCCGCCGGTTGAAGCAACGGCTTCGATGGCAGCCGCCATATAGGGCTTATAGCCCACTTTCTTCATTAGGGGAATGGTAATGGCGCCGGTGGTAGCAACGTTTGCGACATTGCTCCCGGAAACCATACCCATCAGGGCACTGCCGATAACAGCAACCTTTGCAGGACCTCCTGCCCGGTGACCCGCCACAGCTACGCAAAAGTCCAGAAACAGAGTGTCTGCGCCCGACACTCTTAAGAAAGTCCCCAGGGCCAGAAATGTGAACAGAAGCGTGGCCAATATGCCGGTCAAGAAATTGAACATGCCTTCGGGAACCAGATAGAGATGTTCGACCATCATTTCGTAGGAGGCACCGCTATGGTGGAAAATGCCGGGTGTCCACGAACCGAACATCATGTAGCCAATAAAGATAACCGTCAGTATCGGCAGGAACAATCCGAAAGTGCGACGGGTCGCTTCAATAACTAAAAGTATCGCGATCGTCCCAAAAATTATCTCCAGGGCCGTCAACGGGTTTACGTACCATGTCCTCCACTGCAAGGCCTTCCAGTTTATAATGATCCAGCCGAAGACCACAATGCTCAGAACGATTGCGATAATATCGACCCAGTGTACTTTCTGAGCCCACGGTTTTTTACTTGGGGGATAATACTGAAAAGTGAGCGGCAATAGAAAT
>JAHEHB010000354.1 GCA_024644775.1 Deltaproteobacteria bacterium | reverse complement strand
TTGGAACTGATTAAAAACGGGGAAAGCTCCGGAACCGAGTTTAAAAGGGATACATTGGACAACCGCGCCTTGGCCAAAGAGATCGTGGCCTTTGCCAATCTTCAGGGTGGGCGTATTTTACTCGGAGTGGATGATGACGGGAGTATTACGGGAGTCACCCGGACGGATATTGAAGAATGGGTAATGACTGCTTGTCGGGACAAAATACGTCCCGAAATCATACCTTATTATGAGGAGATCCACGACGCAGAACCCGGCAAGCATGTGGCGATAGCTCGGGTGGATCGCGGATGGACGGTTCATCATGTATGGCACGCCAACCATCGGACTTATTATATTCGCGTTGGGAGCCAAAGCCGGGAAGCCAGCCCTGAAGAATTGGAAAGATTGTTTCAACAAAGAGGTGCTTTTCGCTTGGAAACGCGGCCAGTTTCCGGTTCTTCGGTCCAAGATCTCGATAGGCGAAGACTTACAGATTATTTTACAAGAGTGAGACAACAAGAAGTCCCGCCTGCAATGCCACCGGATGAGATAAGAAAAGACGCTGAACAACAAGCACGTACCCATGCAAAAGAGAATGGTGACGAGAAACAATGGGAGAGATTCTATAAGGATGCTTTTACTGAATTAGAAAGGAAATGGATTGATGGATCGGAACAAGAATGGCAGATGCTTTTAGTAAATACCGAGTTCCTGTCGGATGAAACTGGATATCCTGCTACAATTTCAGGCCTTTTGCTTTTCGGCAAAAATCCAAACCGGTTTCTGCCGCAGGCCGGTATTGATGCCGTTGCTTATATCGGCAAAGAGAAGGATTACACAGCTAAAGAGCGTGCGACATTACGCGGTCCTATGGTTCCTTTGGCAGGTTCCCAAGGCTTGGTGGAAAACGGTCTGGTGGAACAAGCCATGGAATTTGTCAAGCGGAACACGGGAGTTAAGACCGTACTTAAAGACGGGGTGCGCCGCGAGGACCGATGGACGTACCCTGAAGAAGCCATTCGAGAAACAATCGTCAACGCGCTGGTGCACAGAGATTATCTCTTGTCAGGCTCAGATATTGAACTATCGATCTATGAAGATCGGCTGGAGGTCGGCTCTCCCGGCCGGCTGCCCAACGGCATCACGCCTCAGCGAATGCTCACTGGTTGCCGAGCGGCGCGCAACCAACTGCTTAAAGATGTTATGCGCGATTATGGATATCTTGAACACATGGGTATGGGTATTCCCCGAAAGATCGTAAAGAGCATGCAGGTCCACAATGGGACTTTGCCGGAACTTATCGAGGATGAAGAGCGATTTATTATCCGATTATTGAACCCGCAATAACTCGGTGGCACCTCTATTCGTGCGGGCCTTTTTGACAGGCATGCGCAAGGCGTCGGCAAAATATCTTGAAAAACTCAAAATATCCATGCCTTCTATGGATACATGGGTCAACGATCTGTCGGGGGGGCAGCGACAGGCCGTTGCCATCGCTCGGATCATCCGCTGGAAAGCACAACTGGTGGTCATGGATGAAGCGACGGCTGCCCTCGGGGTAAAAGAGACCCGGAAAGTATTGGATCTGATCCACAAACTTCGAGATGCAGGCGTGACCATAATCATCATCAGTCACAACATGGACGATATCGTAGCGGTCACCAATCGGGTGGTCATTCTAAAAAACGGTGAAAAAAATTCTAGAAAGAAACACCTGTGATCTCACCGCCGACAGCCTGGCGTATCCGGTGATGACGGGCACGAACACTGGATAGAGGCCGCTTCTTTTCACGACCGGATCAACCACAAGCCCATTGTCTGGGAGATATTTCCATGAAGATTATTTAAGACGAAAATTTCGAAATAACTCTTTTGATTTAATATTCATCCCCTGTTTGTAAGAGGTTTTAGTCAATGGATTTAAGCTCAGTAAATTATATATCAAAGGGAGCCGGGCGTTACGTGGTTGGCAACGTTGAGCCCTATGACCAAAAAAATGAGATGTTCAAGCGGCCGTTTTGGGAACCACAAATGCGTGTGTTACGTGATAAATTTTATTTTCATACGGTACCACCAAAAGACAAACCGGGATACCGTCTAACGGATCAGGCCCTGGTTAATGCTGCTTGGCGCCTTGAACGGGAGTATGGCCTCGGGGTGCGTGGCGGCCGCATGGGCATGTACGCTTGGGACTGGGATGGTAAATTCTCATTTCCCCATGCACCTGAAGGTCTGAAAATTAACAGTGACAAGCCGGTGTTGACAACAAGGTGGGTTAAAAAAGCCGCTAGATTGTTTGGAGCAAGTTTGGTTGGTGTGTGCGAACTGGATCGCCGTTGGATTTATTCCAAGGCTTACAAAACCACTTCCAAAGGTGGCCAGGAAGAAGACATTAATATTCCCTCGGAATTTAAATTTGCCGTCGCCATCGCAGTAGAGATGGACTATGCCGGTATCGCATGCTCGCCGACCCATCCGGCCTCTGCCGCCACCGGCAAGGGCTATTCACAGATGGCTTTTACCGCTGGTTTGTTGGCTCTGTTTACATACTGATCTTTTGCGCCCACTTGATCACCTCAATGGGGGTGTTAAATATTTCAACGTTCGCAGCTCGAAATGCCTTTTGTTTGCTTTCAAATGTGCCCTGCGAACCCCGGATGATCGCCCCGGCATGGCCCATCCTTTTTCCTTCAGGAGCAAATCGCCCCGTAATATATGCGCCTATCGGTTTCTTAATGCTTTTTGCAATAAACTTGGCCGCTTCTTCTTCCTGACTCCCTCCGACTTCCCCAACGATTACAACTCCATCCGTATCGGGATCATCCTCAAAATGTTTTAAGATCATGGTTAAGGTGGTTAGCGTTACGGGATCCGCCCCATTTCCAACCACCGTACTTTGTCCATATCCCTCGTTGGAGAGAATCCCTGCCATCTCATATGCCAAAGTTCCGCTGCGTGAAATAATACCGATGCGACCCGGCTTAAACAAGGAGGCCGGCATAATTCCCATTTTTGCCTCACCGGGCGTCAAAATACCCGGTGTTGTCGGGCCAAGTGCAAACAGACTCCCGCAGGAGTGTTTCTCGGCATACGTCTTCATCTTCATTACATCGTGAACCGGTACATTTTCCGGAACCACGACAATGAGATTGATGCCGGCATCAACGGTTTCTATAAACGCATCGAGCACGAAAGGCGCCGGAACATATAATTGCGATGTCTCCATCCAATTCTACATAGGTCACCCCTATTTCACGACCCCGCTTTTCCAGATAGCTCTCGTTTCGATCATGATCGCCTGGAATCGATTTTCCCATTCGAAAGAGCGAAGAATCATCGATTTCCAACTTAGCGTCCAATGCCATTAGGCTTTCGTTGGAACAGACTACCAGTGGATTTATTTCCGCGACCATCGCATCGTATTCCACAAAAACCTTATACAGCCGCACCAATACATCGGCACAGCTCGGAATCTGCTTGGAGGGAAATCCGGATTTTGTGAGGAGTTTTCGAGCCTCAAAGGTAAACAAGTCTCTGTCAATGTTTACCTTCAAGGAGTGTATGTTTTGCGGTGTCTTTCGAGCCATCTCTTCAATGTTCACACCCCCTTCTGTACCCACCATAACTGAGGGCTTACCGTTATAACCGTCAACGGTAATTCCGAAATACAGTTCTTTATAAAAATCGATTTTACGGGTGACCATTATATTTCGAACTCTGATGCCCTTTACTCTTGAGCCTAAGAGTTCCGAGGCAGTTCGGTGAGCTTCTTCGGGTGTCGAAACAATTTTAACGCCACCGGCAAGGCCACGGCCGCCTATTAGAACTTGTGCTTTGATGACCACCGGGAAGCCGATTCTGTCCGCGGCCAAAACAGCTTGATCCTCCGTGGATGCCAGAGTTCTCTCTGGAACGCGAACCCCATATTCGGCAAATATATCCGCCGCCTCATATTCAAACAGTTTCATAGATACACCTTGTTATTAGTATGAATGAAATGATAGCATCTGAGATCGATAAAGGAAATATTATAATTTTAACTATTTCAGGAGGTGAGCCATGTTAAGATGTCGAAAAACACTTACTATTCTGATTTGCTTGTCCATACTTGCTTCTACCATATGCTCCCATGCTGAAGAGGAAATTGAAGATTTAGTTGATATCATAGAATCGAATAGCAAAATTATAGCTGTTATTGAGGGGAGAAAGACAATTTCCTTTGATCTTCGGTCAAAAGAGAAGGTGCTATGGAGTGGCTCAAAAGGTTATTTAGGTGCATTTTTAACCAGTGAACGCTTTTTCGTAATATCCACTTCATCAGGTGCCTGGCAGATATTGCCTTTGAAGTCAGATGAATCAGAAAAAGGAATTGCGTCCTTATCGCCCCATATCGCTTTACTGGTAACTGGAGATCGTGCTATCGGTTTTGATGCAGCGTCCAACCGATTTATTGAAACTCGACTACCATTTCGCGATGAGCTACTGGCAGCGGAAGTGGAAAAATATGTTGCGGTGGTGATAACATCCAGTCGGGCATTCGGTCTGGCAGCAGAAACTTCGGCTTTTAAAGAAATATTCCTCCGAGTTCGAGAAACCATAGAGGCGATCAAAATAACGTCAAGTAAAGCAACAGTTCGCACCTCTGATCGTTTGCTGACCTTTGAAGCCACAGGTTCTGCATGGAGGGAACACAGACTTCACTAAGGAAATGCCAACAAGCTGGATGCACGCGACATTACATATTGAGTCCAATAATTAATGGGCGTCGGTTTTTTTTGGGGTTGACATATGCGTCCAAGTGCATGTGCACATAAAAACAAATACAAAAAGGAGAATAACATGGAAACCACAAACCAAGACAAAATTCGACAATCCGTTCGTAAAGCCTATGGAAAGGTGGCAAAAGCAGCAAGCGCGTCTTCTGAGGAAAATCGGACCACATCCTGTTGCGGGCCCTCAGATATCTCAACCGAGACACGTCCGGCAGCATCCTGCTGCAGCCTATCAAATATCGCCGATGAAAAAGGCCCCGGTTCACAATGCGGATGCGGTGATTCGGATTTTACCATGGAACAGGTATCCTCAACGCTGGGATATTCATTGAAAGATCTCGAAAGTGTTCCGGATGGTGCCAATATGGGACTCGGTTGCGGCAACCCGGTGGCCCTGGCTTCATTAAAACATGGTGAAACGGTTGTTGACCTTGGCAACGGCGGCGGATTTGACTGTTTCCTGGCAGCAAAGGAGGTGGGTGAAACCGGGAAAATCATCGGCGTGGACATGACACCGGATATGATTTCTAAAGCCAGAGCAAATGCCGAAAAAGTGGCGATGGATAATGTCGAGTTTCGGCTGGGGGAAATTGAACATTTACCCGTAGCCGATAACAGCGCCGACATCGTCATGTCCAATTGTGTGATCAATCTATCCCCGGACAAGCTCAGCGTATTCCAAGATGCCTATCGGATACTTAAGCCCGGAGGCCGACTGGCCATTTCGGATGTTTTGGCAACCGCTCCCCTTCCAGAGGAAATTCAAAAAGATTTGGCACTTGTGGCCGCTTGTGTAGGCGGTGCGGCGACCATTGCAGATACGGAGCAAATGCTGAGGGAAGCAGGATTTCAGAACATCAAAATCACGCCCAAAAATAACAGCCGAGAACTGATTGAACAGTGGAATCCGACGAAAAATAAAAACCCTGGAGACTATATAGTTTCAGCATATATCGAGGCGGTTAAGCCTGGATAAAGATCTCATCATAACCGGACCAAATGATGCGGAAGATATCGCCCAGGGCCAATTCCCATTTAGTCATC
>JAHEHB010000050.1 GCA_024644775.1 Deltaproteobacteria bacterium | reverse complement strand
CGAGCTAAAACGGCTTTGGATAAGTCAAAAATAAGCTTTCGGTCGGTTGCGCCCAGTAAATCGACGACATCAGCCGCAGAAATCGACTCCTCGGAACAGGTCATGATCTGATCCAGCAGACTCAGGGCGTCTCGCATGCTGCCACCGGCTTCCTGTGCAATCAAAAAAAGACTTTCTTCAGATACCTTCCTCCCCTCTTTTTCACAAATCGTCTCCATGTACCGCTGGATCGAATCGATTCCGATTCGCCTGAAACCGTGCCGCTGGCATCTTGAAAGAATCGTTACCGGGATTTTATGCGGCTCTGTGGTCGCAAACAAAAATATAATATGAGCAGGAGGTTCTTCCAGCGTTTTGAGCAACGCATTGAAAGCGGCGATGCTGAGCATGTGGACTTCGTCAATAATATATATCTTGTAGGGGCTGTGAACCGGCATGTATTTGACATTTTCTCGCAGCTCTCGCACCTGGTCCACACTGTTGTTTGAAGCACCATCTATTTCGAAGACATCGACAGCGTTTCCTGAAATGATCTCTCGACAGGACCGGCACTGGTTGCAAGGTGATGGCGTCGATCCTTCTTTGCAATTCATTGCCTTTGCCAGGATGCGAGCAACCGTTGTTTTCCCGGTCCCACGCGGGCCGGAAAACAGGATTGCATGAGCCACCCGATCAGACGTAATGGCATTGATCAAGGTACGAGAAATGTGCCCCTGGCCGATGACCTCATCAAATGTTTGGGGTCGATATTTTCGCGCAAGCACAAGGTAAGACATAATACCATTCCCTGAAACGCACACCAAAATATGAATATCGCAGCAAGCTGCGATATCCTATCAAGTTGTGTTCAGATTGACGAGCGCTTTAGCTAAATGGCGGAGAGAGAGGGATTCGAACCCTCGGTGCCGCTTTTGGCAGCACACACGATTTCCAGTCGTGCTCCTTCAGCCAGCTCGGACATCTCTCCGTATTAAGCTTCCAGGCATTCAATCAGCCGTATTCAACTATCCGTAACGACACACGCTATTGGGATCACCAGAGTTTACCGCTAAATATCTGTTTTTCTGAAAGCTGACAACTGACCGCTGAAAGCTCATAATCTATGGCGGAGAGGGTGGGATTCGAACCCACGATCCCGGTTTTAGCCAGGATACCGCTTTTCGAGAGCGGGGCCTTCAGCCGCTCGGCCACCTCTCCAATACAGTTAATTAAATACACGTTCCGCAGAGTGAACTTAGGGCTTCAAATACGGACCCATTGTCAAACTAATTTCAATACGCTTTTTTATAGTACGTTTTTGTCCAGAGTGTCAATGCTCGAATCTGCACCAGGTGGTATTCAAAACTGTTGGTTCAAGTTACCGATTTCTGGTTTCAGTGTTCAGCACCGCCGCCAGCGGAGCTGGATTCATCACTACAAGAAACGAGGTTTCTTAGACGAGCTAGGAAGCGAGAAAGCTTGGACGCTGGAATGCTTGGAGGCGAAAAGGCCAGGGGCTGGAAAGCCTTATAGCCTCCAGGCTTCCTGGCCTTCTCGCCTTTAGGTTATTTCTACCGGTGATCCGATTTGGAATTTTACCAGGTTTCTCAGACGAGACGAGGTTTCAGCTATTCCGAACCAGAACGAGCCGGTTTGAATGGAGAGGAAATCCTGATTTATCGAGGAAACAAAAACTTGATCTGCTAAATTTGCTGTGAAGCGTAATGGCTAACAGCTCAAAGAAATTGAAGAAATCTTTGAAAAAAAATCCGAAAAGGTTTACATTGATTTTTTCCTGAAACCTGAACACCGAAACCTGAAACCCAAGGCCATTAGTGATTGTAAGGGTTAAAAACTTCACCCCTCCGTGGTGAACCAAAGCCGGGCCCCCTGGACCCGGATTCTTTACATTGACAGGAGTACAACCCATGAAAGAAATGATAACAAAGGTAGCGGCGAGACAGGACGAGATCCTCGCTTTCTTAAGCCGCATCGTGGAGATGGAAAGCCCCAGTCATGAAAAAAGCAACGTGGACGCGGTGATCGATGTTCTGGAAACATCTTATCGTAAAATCGGTTTTACCACCCGAAGGATTGAAGAGGATGGATTCGGAAATCATCTGGTGGCCGATCTTAACGGTGGAGAGGGTCCGAGGGTTCTGTTGGTGGGCCATGCTGATACGGTTTACCCGTTGGGAACCCTCCGGCAGATGCCGCTGAAACGCGAAGGGGATCGTCTGAGGGGTCCTGGCGTTGAGGATATGAAAGGAGGGTTGACCGTCATGCTTTTCGGAATTCAAAGTCTCCTTGAGTTCGGCAGCCCGCTGGAAGGTTCGATTCGTGTCGTCGTTAATTCCGACGAAGAACCCGGATCTCCCACCTCCCGAGTCCGGTGGGCAGAGCTGGCAAAAGATGTGGATTACGCCATGATACTGGAGCCGGCCAAATCTGATGGGGGGATGGTATATCGTAGAAAGGGGGTTGGGATTTTTCATGTAAACGTTCAGGGAAAGGCGGCCCATGCAGGGGCTGAACCGGAAAAGGGTGCCAGTGCCATTCGGGTTTTAGCCAAAAAGATTTTGGATATCGAAGCACTTGCCAATCAATCCTTGGGGACCACTGTAAACACCGGTGTAATCGGGGGGGGAACCGCACCGTACGTGGTACCGGAATCCGCTCGCGCAGAAATTGACTTCAGGGTTCCGACGTTTGAGGAAAGGGATCGGGTCCTGAAATCGCTGCATTCGATTATCGAGCGGAAAGACCTTAACGGTACCAGCGCGACATTTCAAGGGACATTTCATCGCCCCCCCATGGAACCGGCCCCGGGTTTTGAAGCCTTTCAGAAAATCATCGATGAAGCGGGAAATGATATTGGGGTGCCGGTTCACTGGATGAATATCACCGGGGGCGCATCGGATGGCAATAATATTTCCGCCTTAGGCATACCGACGATTGACGGAATGGGACCCTCGGGAGGCGGTGCGCACAGTTCGGATGAATATATGGATATTCCGTCATTGTTTCAAAAAACGGTACTGCTATCGGCGGTGTTAAACCGAATCGTTGGAAAGAAAGAATAGGTAGAACTCAGGGGCGACACCCCCTATCAATTGCTTGTAGAAGTACAGAGACGTTTGATTGAGGCGCATGAAACGGTGAAATCCGAGTTTGAAGGAAAAGTGGCACTGGTGACCGCCGCCAGTCAGGGTTTGGGATACGCCTGTGCATTGCGGCTTGCGCAGATGGGGTGTGCGGTGGCGATATGTGCCCGGCGAGTAACGGTCTTAGCCGCTGCCAAGGATGAAATCACCGCGTCAACCGGTCGCGATGTTCTTGCCAAACAAGCGGACCTGACGGATGTCGATGCGTTGGGTTCTTTTGTTGATTATGCGTATGCCCGTTTTGGAAGGATTGATATCCTGGTCGCCAACAGCGGCCATATTCCTTACGGCGGTCTTTTCGAACTGGAAGAGCCGCAATGGTATGAGGCCATCGAGTTATTGCTCATGAGTTATGTGCGTCTATCGAGACAGGTGATTCCGATTATGCAACAGCAAAAAAAAGGGGATATCGCGTTCATTGCATCATCGGCAGCCAAAGAACCCTCACCACACCTGCTGCTTTCCAACGTGTTGCGGGTTGCCGTGGTGGCGTTGGCCAAAACCCTTTCCAGAGAGCTGGCACCGGATAATATTCGTATCAATACCGTGAATCCCGGCTATTTTGATACCGGCCGGGTTCGACGTCGAATCGACGCCATTGTCGAGCAGGAGGCGATTGACAGGAATACAGCGACTCAAAAAGTCGCGGAGGGTATTCCCATGGGACGCATCGGTTCGGCTAAGGAACTCGCTGAATTGGTCGTGTTTTTGGTGAGTCGCCGGGCGGAATTCCTAACCGGGGCAACCATTCAGATCGATGGTGGAAAGGCGCACGGTTTGTTCTAACCGGTATCGTGAAGAGGTCGTGACTATTGGGAGTTTCGGTCAGAATCTGGTTCTATTCATCTGAAAGTGAAAGGGGGTTGCGATGAAAAACGGAACATTTGCGTTTTTGATGACGATTGCACTGGCTTGCCCGATTTCGGCACAGGATTACAAAGAGGGATTGTTGCTGACACTGGAGGACATGGTCCAGCCCGAACATACAGCGGTACTGGTAATTGACATGCAAAACGATTTTATCGGAAAAGAGGGGTATGTCGGCAAGTTGAAAGTGGATGTGTCTGCAGGCCGTAGTATCATCCCGGCAATCAACAAGTTAATTCATAAAGCGAGAGAGGCCGGCGCCACAGTTATATACACGCGTGTTATTCACTCAATTACCGGTGACGCACCTCCTTATATGGCGAGGTATGCGGCGAGGGGTTTTGACCCATCAAAGAAAGATCTTCTTTGTCAGGAAGGCAAATGGGGTTCTGAAATCGATCCTGCAATCGAACAACCGAAAAAAAATGAACGGGTGATCCCGAAGTACGGTTACGATGCATTCCAGGATACGAACCTTGACGCGTTTCTGAAAAACAAACAGATCAAAACGGTTATCACCACCGGCGTCAACACCAATCTCTGTGTCCAAACCACTGCGGAAAGGGCCTTTGCAAAGGGCTATTATCTCGTTGTCCCGGAAGATTGTGTCGCCAGCACCGAAGGAGATTTGCACAAAGCGGCCTTGAAAAACTTTAAACTATATTTTGGAAAGGTAGTTTCGTCCGATAAAATCCTAAAAGTTTGGGGGGTAAAATAAGATAAACAATAGTTTTGCTGGATCAAACACTTAACAAATAAAAAGGGAGGTAATGAAAAATGAGTTGCAAATCAGATAAGTATCTATTGGGTGTGGTCGTCTGTTTATTCATTTTCGCTCTATTTGCCGACGTAGGTCCTGCAAATGCAGAAAAATGGCCGACGGTAAGGATGGCATTTGGCGATATACCGGCAATGGATACGATTGCCATTCAAGCTGCAATCAAGCGTTTGAACGAACGGGGAATTCCGATAAAATCCAACTATTTCAAATCGGATCAACTATCCAATCAGGCGGTGGTAAGCAAACAGGTGGATCTTGGGTCCGGTACACCTTACGGGATCATCCAGAAGATGAATCAGACCGGGAAAGGAAAGCTCCGGTGCTTTTTCCAGCGGCAGGTCTTACAATACATGCCGGTTGTCCGAAAATCGAAATATAAAAATTGGAAGGACCTTGACGGTCAGGAAATGGTTGTTCACGCCAGGGCCTCGGGAACCGAAGCGCAGGCAAAAACGGGTGCCAAACAGTATGGCATCGAGTTCAGCAAGATCAAATACGTACCCGGAACGGAGGTTCGCGGCAACGCCATGCTGAAGGGAACCATCGATGCCAGTGTTATCGGTATTTTTACCACGAATATGCTGATGGAAAAGCAGCCCGGAGAATGGATCGTCTTGCCCCTTGAAGGCGTTTCCGCAACCGACGATGCACTCTATGGAAGAATGGAATGGCTGGTGGAAAACGAAGCGGTGGTCAAGGAAATTATCAAGGAAATTCTTTTGATGTACCGAAGAATACAGGCGGATCCTTCATATGCCAATGAGTTGCGGGATCAGTATCAGTTAATGCCCGATTTGCCGCCTGAAATTGCGAAACGGATACCCTCCTATTATAGAATTTCGTCCGAACGGGGACTCTATTCGGTGAATGGCGGGGGGATGCAGGCTGCAAAGACAGATCTCGGGTTCTTCCAAATCGCCGGCCAGCTCAAAGGAGACGCCAAAGATTTAAAGGTGGAAGATTTTTGGTACCTAAAACCGTTGAATGACGTGCTGGACGAAATCGGCAGAGTTAAAATCGAGTACTAATTCCGACCCACCCATGGGTGCAGTCTAACAGGTTACTTTAGAATGGAAAATTTAGAAATTGCAGAACGTCCGGTTTCGTTTGGGCTTATGCATAAGTGGTGGACGCATCGTTATTTTTGGCGTTTTTTTTCCCTGATCATTGCCTTTGGCGGATGGGAAATGATGGGCGCATTTGGTTCTAATATTGCCGTACCTCGGTTCAGCGAAACCGTACTGGCTCTCTTTTCGCTTATTCTCGACGGCAGCCTGATCAAAGCTTACGGCATAACACTTCGGCCGTTTCTCCTGGGGTTATTCCTTTCCGCCGCCATCGGGATCATGTTCGGAATTGCCATGGGGCTGTCGAGAACATTTGAGTGGTTTACCGTCGTTGTCTTTGTTGTTCTCCAGGCCGCACCCATGGCGGCGGTGATTCCTTTGATCACCTTTGTTTACGGAATCGGATTTACCGCTAAAGTCGTTGCCGTATTTGCGTTGGCAACCCCCGGTATTGTTCTAAACTCTTACCAGGGGGTCAGAAATGTCAATATTTCGCTGATCCAGATGGGCCAGTCTTTCCTGGCAACCAGACGACAGCAAATAACAAAGATCATACTTCCGGCGGCCAGCAACATCATTATCGCCAGTCTGCGGATGGGGCTCGCCGCCGCGTTTGTGGGAATTATCCTCGCAGAATTACTGATTACCCCCACAGGACTTGGCGACCTGATTACGTACAATCAATCCTTGGGAGAATATGCCAATATGTATGCCACCATCTGTTCCCTTATCATTGTGGCTTCCCTGAGCATCAATTTATTGCAATGGGTGGAAAATAACTACTCCGGCTCCCGGAAAAAGAAAAAAATCAGGGGAAAATTACCGAACGACCCGTATTGCACCATTGAAACGGAAGGATAGAAGATCTTATGACCGATCAGATCATCGAAGTGAAAGGCATATCTAAAATTTATGAAAGTGCCGGCGGCACTGATTACTGCAAGGCGCTGAATAATGTAAATTTGGATTTTCCCCGAGGAACTCTAACCAGTCTGCTGGGCCCCAGCGGTTGCGGTAAAACGACGCTGCTTAAAATCGTTGCCGGCTTGATTGAATCCACAGAAGGTGAGGTGCGGATCCAGGGGAAAAAAATCGAAGGACCGGGCCCGGAGCGGGCGTTTGTGTTCCAGGATTTTGCCCTGCTGCCGTGGGCCAATACGCTGCGAAACGTTGCATTCGGGCTGGAGCTTCGGGGCATTCCCAAGGCGCAGCGGTTTAAGACCGCAAAAAAATACATCCATCAGGTGGGGTTATCCGGCTTTGAGAACAATTATCCGGGAGAACTCTCCGGCGGTATGCGGCAGCGCGTCGGCTTGGCCCGGGCGATGGCGGTGGATTCGGATATTCTCCTCATGGACGAACCGTTTGCGTCGGTTGATGAACAGACACGCCGGAAATTTCAGGAAGATCTGCTGGAACTGCTGAAGATTGAAAAGAAAACCGTTGTCTTTGTAACCCACAGTATCGAGGAGGCGGTATATGTGTCCGATAGGATTGTCTTGTTGACACCCAGACCCGGTACAGTCATGGAAATACTTGAACCGGCCATCGATCATCGCTCCGATGATCCGGAGGCCGCACGCCGCACGGAAGCTTACCTGGATTGTGTGGATCAACTGTGGGACATCCTCAAAAAATATGTTGATTAATGAAGTGGGGTGGCTGTGATAATCTTTGGAAAAAAAATACCTGTCCTCTTTTCTTTGATCATCTGGTTGATTGTTTGGGAATTGATAGGACGTTTGGAAATCATTTTCATTCTTCCACCGTTCAGTAAAATACTGACGGCCACGGTTGATATCGTCAAGGTCAGCACGTTTTACGACGATGTGATGCTGAGCCTTCGATGTTTTGGAACCGGTTTGGGGCTCAGTATCGGTGTTGGGATACCACTGGGATTTATGATGGGTCGATCTCAGAAAATCGACGAAATGCTGGGGATGTGGGTGAACATATTTATCAGTGCGCCCATTACGGCAATCGTACCGATCATTATGGTCATTTTCGGAATCGGTGAAAAAACGGTTACGGTTACTGTATTCTTATTCTCAATCTGGCCCGTGATCTTAGATACCCGTGCCGGTGTGAGGCATGTGAATCTTTCCTTAATCGAGATGGGCAGAGTCTTTGGCGGCTCCCGGTTCGAGATATATAGAAAAATAATCTTTTGGGAGGCCGTTCCCGAAATTTTGGCCGGTCTTCGCTTGGCCGTTATAAGAGGGGTTCGGGGGATGATTGTGGGGCAGTTACTGCTTTCCATTATGGGACTCGGAAAACTGTTTTTAACGTATTCGGAATATTTTCTGATGGATCGATTCTTTGCCTTGCTGATTTTCATCCTTGCCTTTGCCTTGGGGTTGTCGTCTTTGATCGGTTATTTGGAGAAACGGGTGGAAAAATTTGCAAAGGGTCGTTAAGTAAAAAGGAGGCGCGCAATTCGAACGTTAACTGCCGATGTGTTGGTTTTGGGGTGCGGACCGGCCGGTATGCTGGCTGCCCTGGAAGCCCGAAAAAAAGGGTGCCGGGTTATTGCCATGGACAAAGGGATTATCGGCAATGATTGTTCCGCTGTTGGAGCGAAGCAATTGGCCGCCACCGGACCATGGTCGGAAAGCGGCGACAGCGCTCGGTTGCATTTTGAAGATACGCTCAAATCCGGATGCTACATCAACGATGAAACACTTGCGCAATTGTTGACATCCGGAATCGGCCGGGTGGTCATGGCACTCGAAACCATGGGGATGCCCTTTGACCGGGACGAGTCAGGTAAAAAAATCAGAGTGTTAGGACCCACGCCGGGGCACAGCAAATCACGCTCCCTTCGTTTCAGTGATATCACCGGTAAGCTGCTGGTGGAAACAATCTATACCGAATGCCGGCGACGGGCAGTGACGTTATTGTCAGAGCATGTGGCGGTGGATATCGTTAAGGGACATGAAGCGGTTTGCGGCGCAGTGGCAATCGAGCTGGCCTCGGGCCAACTCGTTTTTGTTCGTGCCGGGGCGGTTGTTATCGCCACCGGAGGGATCGGGTGTTTATATGAACTGACCTCGAATCCGGTGCAGAACACCGGAGACGGTATTGCACTGGCCCTGCGGGCCGGCGCCGAATCCATGGACCTCGAGTTTGTTCAGTTTTATCCGGTAACCGTTCTTTTCCCGCCGGCCATAAGGGGAATGAATCTTAACAGTCACCATTACGGTGCGCAGCTGATAAATTCCCTTGGGGACCGGTTTATGTCCAAATACTATCCTGAACAGATGGAGCATATTACCCGGGACAAACTCTCCCAATCCATTTTTAAAGAGATTCAAGCGGGAAATGCCGGACCAAACGGGGGGGTGTTTATGGATGCCACTGCGATACCCGGAGCGCTCTATGCAAAAGAGATTCCCAGCGAATGGAATCTGGCAAAAAGTGTGGGTATCGATCTGACAAAAGAAAAATTGGAAGTCGCGCCATCCGCCCATTACTATATGGGAGGCATCCGAATCGACGAACACTGCCAAACATCTCTTCCCGGACTCTTTGCGGCCGGAGAATGCTGCGCCGGGGTCCAGGGTGCAAATCGGCTCGCAAACAACGGATTGAGTGAAGCACTCGTTTTCGGCCACCTTGCAGGAGAAAATGCCGGGAAATATGCCGCAGACACAAATCTGCCGGGTTTCGACCCAAAAACCATCGAAAAAAAGGTCTCACGGTTGAAACCTATGTTCAAAATCAACGGTAATCGTCCAAGGGGACTTATACGACGGGTACAACGGCTTATGACCCAAAACGTTGGCATCATACGGGACGAGAATACGCTGCAAACCGCCGTCGATGTCCTCAAAGAATTAGAGCAGCTCAAAATCCACGGCGCTTTTGATGATCCGTGGAATCCATCCGTCCTGGAAGGAATCTCCGCCAGAAATATGATGCTTTTGGGTCAGGGAATCGCCCAGGCCGCCGACGCACGAAAAGAAAGCCGGGGGGCTCATTACCGTTCGGACTATCCCCAAATGGACGATACCCGATTTAAGTCCAATATTGTAATAACCATGGATGACGATGGAAAACTTTCTTCTCGTAGTGAAGATGTAAATGCTAAGGGGAGTTACAGTTGGAACGCTATGAAATAAGTGTCTATCGATTTAACCCCGCCGCTGGTGCAAAAGCTGCGTACGACACCCATATCTTCGATTTTGAACATCACCCCACCATTCTTGAGGTTCTCAGGAAAATTCGTGATGAAAAGGATGCATCGTTTGCCTTTCGCGAATCCTGTGGTTTGGGGAAATGCGGCTCTTGTGCGGTGATGATGAACGGAAATCCGGTTTTAGCCTGCCAGACGTCCTTACAACCCGAAAAAACCGTCATCCAACCTCTCCGCGGGCACAGAATTATAAGAGATCTCGTTGTCGAGCGGACGGACTTTCACGATCGGTTAAGAGAGATGCGGGCATTTTATGCCAGGCCCGATTACTTGCGCATTGCAGATAAACCGTTTCAGTGGAATAAAAAATTCCAGGTGCTCAATCGTTGCATCGAATGCCTTGTTTGCGATAGTGCTTGCCCGGCCTTGGGGTTAAGCGAAGCGGAATTCCCCGGGCCGGCACTTCTGGTGCAGTTGAGCCGTTTAATGAACCATCCCCACGCCCGGGGAAACGAACAGCATGTGGCATGGGTGGACGGGATTCACAATTGCACGGCCTGTATGAATTGCACGCGAGTGTGCCCAAAGGAGATCGATCCGTTTAGAAACGCTGTCCTGCCGTTACGAAGCGCGATTTCCGATAAGGATCTGACACTGCCGAAGATGCAGGAAGGCCTTTCCGTGCAATACATGCAATCCGGTAGGGTGGTTCCCCTGAATCATAAAAAATTCGAACACCCGGCCGTCGATTCAAATAGTGAAACCGCCATGTTCTTGGGCTGTATGCTTTCGGAGCGGTATCCGGATGACGCCACGATGATTTTGGATCTACTCGCGGCAATGGGAGTAACCGCTCGAATACCCGAGGGGATGGTCTGCTGCGGCGGACCGCTCATGTGGGTCGGCAAAACCGAGGCTGGGAAACAAGCCTTTGAGCGGAACATGAATATCTTTCTTGAATCCAACATCAAACAGATCATAACGCCCTGCACCGGTTGCAGTCTCACACTAAAAAATGATTTTGCAAATTTATACCATCAGAAGACTGGAAAGGATTTGCCGTTTACAGTGACGGACATCACGGAAATTTTGGACGACAAAATCCATGAGATCGATTTTAAATTGGATCGATCCATTCGAGCGGTATTCCATCTACCCTGCCATCACGGGAAAGGGCAGATTTTGCTCCAAAAATTACTCGAAAATACAAAAATTCCAGGAATCGAAATGATTAAAGGCACCGAACGTTGCTGTGGGGGAATGACGGCGTCCAGCAACCCGTCTGCGGCTTTCCAAATGTCATCGAAAATTGTGAAAACCGCAGAAGACTGTCAAGCAGATATTTTGGCAACCGCTTGCATCTTTTGCCGCGACAATCTCATACGGGCAGCGCGACGCAATAAGAGCAAACTGAAGATTGAAAATATTCTTTTTCTTCTTGCAAAGAATTTAACTAAAGGAGACACGGTCAATGAATGAGACAACCGCAACCTACCAGGAAAAAAAAATTGTATATTTTGACAAGATGGGACGGATCAATACCGATCCTTTGCTGAAGCTGGCGAGAGAACGGTTTGAAGAATTGGGTCTTAAACATATCCTAATCGCCACCTCATTCGGGGGTACGGCCGTAAAAGCGTTGGACTATTTTAAGGGTGAAGAAATCGTTGCGGTCAATTCCCAGTACGGTTATCGGGAACCCGGCAAACGGTCGACAGATCCGGAACACTATAAAAAACTTACAGAGGCCGGTGTGCGGATGATTTTTCAGACCCACGTCTTTGCCGGCCTTGATCGGTCGATTACCCGAAGGTATGGCGGTGTGACGCTCACCCAGTTGATCGGCCAAATTTATAAAACCCTGGGAGAAGGATTTAAAGTCTGTGCCGAAATTGCGGTGATGGCCGCAGATTCGGGTGGGGTGCCGGTGGATGAAGAGGTCGTCTCCGTCGGCGGGACCATTCGGGGAGCGGATACGGCGGTGGTGCTCATACCGGCCCATAGCACTGATTTCTTCAATCTTCAGTTTAAAGAGATCGTCTGTATGCCAAGGGTTCGTTCCTTGAAAGCACAGCCGTTGTAGATACCATTTTTAGATTTGCAGACACGATATTGCTTGTTGCAAGTTTATTCCATGATATCTGCTTGGTGAACCACTAAATGTTGATTACTGAAGATGCCCCAATTGTGCTTTAGCTCAAATTGGTTACTCTTGGTGGAAAAATAGCCTGAAAAAAAGGAAAGGATGACGGAATGAGCGAACCAAAAAACAATCGAGCTGGATGGCGGCCGGAAAAACCTGGGAATATGGCGGCGTTTCCCAAAGAAGAATTCGATCGACGTCAGAACGCATTACGACAACTCCTTTCGGAGCGAGATATCGATCTTCTGATGATTACGGGACCTGAAAATATTTTTTATCTTACAGGGCATCAAACACCGGGATATTATACGTTCCACTGTCTGGGGTTTCCGGTCGAGGGGGAGCCGTTTATTCTGCTCCGGGAACTTGAATCCTATAATGCCATGACCAATACGTATTTATCAGACATCGAGACATACGGCGACGATATCAATCCGGGTGAGGCGTTATCCGGAATCGTTCGAAAAAAAGGCTGGACCGGCAAGCGAATTGCCGTTGACCGGTCCAGTTGGTTTCTGCCCGTTAATTTGTACAACCAATTGATAGAGGCATTGAAGCATACGAGTGACGGTTCGGGGCTGGTGGAAATGTTAAGGCTCGTCAAAAGCCCTTTAGAGATCGAGGCGATCCAATCTGCCGCGCAATATAACGATGCCGGTATGCGGGCAGGGATCGATGCCACCGGTGTCGGTGTCACGGAAAATCGAGTGGCTGCAAAGATGTTGTCAGCCGCCGTCGAGGCCGGTTCCGAATATATGGGGATGGATCCCTTTGTAACGACCGGGCCGCGATCCGGCATCCCCCATACCACCTGGCGGCGCCGAGCCATGGAAACCGGGGATGCCGTTCTCTTGGAAAATTCGGCATGCCTCCATCGGTATCATGCCGCCCTCATGCGGACGGTATGGATCGGAAAGGCTCCACAAAAGGCAAAAGACATGATGAAAGCCTGTGAAGAAGGCTTGGCGGCGGCCATCGAAGAAATGCGACCCGGAAATACTTGTGCGGCGGTGCATAATGCCTGCCAGCGGGTTATCGATGGGTCCGGATTTACGGAGAATTTCCGCAAACGAACCGGCTACGGGATCGGAATCTCCTTTGCCCCTGACTGGGGCGAAGGGCACATTATCAGTCTTTTTCACAATGAAAAAAGAGAGCTTCAGCCGGGGATGGCGTTCCACATGCCCCCTGCACTTCGGGATTACGGAAAATTTGCCGTGGGTGTCAGTGAAACGGTTATCATCACCGACAATGGATGTCGGACATTGAGCAATATCCCGCGAGGCATGGTCGAGGTATAGGACCGCAGGGAATGCCCATAGAAATCGTCCGGATTGCAGAGGGTTTATTGATCGAGGAGAAATTGTGTCTTGGGAGAGGAGAAGTTCGTTTGTATATGACTACTAAACAGATAGGAGGTCTAAAAATGAAAAATTTATCTAAAATCTTTACGGTTGTGGCGCTAATGGCTTTGGTTATCAACCTCGCACCTGCAGAGGGAGCCAAAAAGTATGACGGCAAAACCATGAATGTCTACCTGGGAATCACACCCCATGCGAGGGACCAGGTCATGCAGCACATCGCCCCTAAATTGAAAGAAAAATGGGGTATCGATCTCGCTGCAGAAGCCATCGGATCCGGTGCTATGCTGGAAAAAATTCTCGTCCAGAAGGATAGTCCACGCATCAGTATTGCCGGTTGGGATGTGGTCATCGGCGTAAAGGCTGCAAAACTGGGGCTTTGTGAAACACTTGACATGGAAAAAGCGCCCAATTTAAAACAACTGTATGAGTGGGCCTTAAACAATGTTGATGGCAATCTGCAAGTACTGGCATCCTCCGTCAGCGGGGTGGGATTGATTTACAACGAAGATCTGTTCAAGCAAAAGAATCTACCGCTTCCGACATCATGGTACGACCTGTGGCGCAAAGATCTATCGGGCCGTGTCAGCATTACCGCCCCTGAAAGCACCTGGGGTACTGCCGCACTGGTCACCTTCGCCAGATTGGAAGGTGGTGGAGAGCAAAACATGGATCCAGGCTTCAAAAAATACAAAACATTGCTGCCCCACATTCACACCATTCACACCTGGTCCTCAGAGCTCACCAAATTGTTGCAGCTCGGTGAAGTATGGATGGGTACCACCGGCTCCAATATGGGAGTTGCCCTACGAGATAAGGGATTTCCCGCACGTTGGGTGTCGCCAAAAGAAGGATCGCCGATGATGGGCGGTGGTATGTCGATTGTCAAAAACGGGCCTTTTCCCGAAGTGGCATACGACTTTGTGAACCTCTATTTTGGTGCCGAATTTCAGAAGATTCGCGTTGGAACCGGAAACGCCACCTCGAACACGGCGGCATGGGAAGCTTCCTCCGAAGATGTGAAAAACAGTTTTCCGATTCGGCCGGATAAATCCGAGAAACTTCTAAAACTCGACTGGACCATCATTAATGAAAAACGGGCCGGTTGGACGGAACGCTGGCACAAGGAAATGAAGTAAATACGACGATAGACAGACGGCAGGTGTCGGCTGTCATTAGCGGCGGCCTGCCGTTTTCTTATCGATCAAGTACTTATTATTCTATTGTCGGCAACTCCCGTCGTACGAGAGTCAGAGATACATGGCTCCGTCAGATTCGGTTGCGAGTGATCTAAAGTGATATAGAGTGACCTAAAGTGCCGGTAATTGAGTTTAAAGAAGTCTACAAAGTTTTTGTGTCCGGAGACAAGAAAAACACAACCACGCTGCTGGCCCTGAAAAACGCCGACTTCTCCGTTCCCAAAGGGGAATTCTTGACCATTGTCGGACCCAGCGGCTGTGGAAAATCAACCGTATTGAACCTGGTGGGCGGTCTTACGGAGCCCAGTTCAGGAATCGTTTTATATAAAGGAAAGGAAATTAAAGGCATCAATACACAGGTTGGCTATGTGACGCAAGATGATAATCTTCTCCCGTGGCGCACGGTTCAGAAAAATATAGAGTTCTCTCTGGAAATGCGACGTGTCCCAAAGAATGAGCGAAAAGAACGCGCCTTGGAGCATCTCCACCGTGTCGGATTAGAAGGTTTCGAAAGACACTACCCGCATGAATTGTCCGGCGGAATGAGGAAACGGGTGGCCATCGCACGGACGCTTGTGTATGAGCCGGATGTTATCCTCATGGATGAACCCTTTGGGCCGCTTGATGCGCAAACACGTCTGATTCTGCAAGATCAATTACTCAAACTCTGGGCCAACAGTCAACAAACCGTGATTTTCATCACCCATGACCTTGTGGAAAGCATTGTATTGTCAAACAGGGTAATGGTGATGAGTTCTTCGCCGGGTCGAATCAAAAGCATCTATACGGTATCTATTCCTCATCCACGAGATGTGTTTCATATTCACGAAGTGGAAGGTTTTAGCGAAATATACGAGCAAATCTGGCAAGATATTCGTGAAGAGCTCCTCTCGCAGGTATGGAGCGAACAAGGAGAAACGGTGGTTGATGGATAACCTTGACGATATCAAATTCATTGAGGACCTGAAGGAAGAAGAAAAAATCCGTTACTTTTCGAATATGAAGCGGCGGCGTATCGGAATCTGGATATTGCGTTTTGCCATTGTATCTTTCTTTTTGCTTTTTTGGGAGCTCGGCGCGGGCACGATTTTTAACAAAACGTTTAGCAGCTCCCCTCTTGAGATCGTCCGGGTTTTGTTGAGATATGTGCGAACCGGCAGCGTCAACGAACACTTATTGATAACCCTCATAGAGATTGCGGCCGGATACACCATCGGGGTATCGCTAGGAATACTTATTGCGAGTCTGTTCGCCTTTTCAATGCGGCTTTACGGCATCGTGTTTCCTTTTATTCAGGCATTCTATGGTATTCCCAAGGTGGCACTGGCGCCTATTATGGTGATGTGGTTTGGATTGGGAATCACTCCCAAAATCATCATATCGGCGCTTATGAGCTTTTTTGTCGTGTTTGTTAATACCACCATGGGGCTTCATTCAGTTAAAGCGGAATTTCTGAACACGGCGCGTGTAATCGGCGCTTCCTTTCCTCAACTCGTGTACAAAATTCTAATTCCTGTTGCGTTGCCCTATACGGTTACCGCCATGAGAATTGCAAGCGTCGGCGCTATTTTGGGAGCGATATTGGGGGAATTCGTTGCGGCGCAGAAGGGAATCGGTGTCGTCATCAGACGTGGATCGACACAGTTGGCGACTGATGTTGTTTTGGCGGGGGTTGTGATTCTCACCATATTGACCCTTGGACTGAATGCGCTTCTCATACCAGTGGAAAAGTGGCTGGAGAAAAGGAGACCGTCGAAATAGGAGATAGATTCCTGCTATGAAGGGAGGTGTTTGGAAAAAAAGAATGGAATTCTAAAACAGCATGTTTGGCGAAGGTTAAAACTAAACTCGAAAATGTCGTAACAAAGGAGGCAGTTCATGTTAACCATGAAGACACGTTATATTAAGATTTTGGGAAATATCATTCTGATGATACTATTGCTGGGTACACCGGTAGGCATCGCTTCTGATTTGCCCAAGGTGATTCAGGCCGGATTTCTTGTCGGGAGTATGAATGGCATCTTTATCGCAGATGAGTTGGGTTACTTCAAGGATGAAGGTTTAAACTTTGAATTCGTTGAAATCGAAAGTGGTGCACTGGGCGCGGGCGCATTGGTTTCCGGTGATGCGCATTTTGTCGATCTAGGCATTGACGATGTGGCAAACCTTCAGGCCAAAGGCAAAGACGTCGTCTTTATTTACAACGTAGAAAACGGTTTGAGCATGAATCTTGTAATGAGAAACAACATCCTTAAAGATAGAGGTGTTACGGCCGACTCTCCTCTTGAAAAGAAAATCAAAGCTTTGAAGGGGCTGCGGATTGGTATCACCCGCCCCGGCGCAGTCACGCAACTGTTTCCATCTTACATGATGAAAACTGTCGGCCTGAATCCCGAAAGAGATGCCCAATTTATTCAAATCGGCAGTGGGAGTGCATTGTATGCAGCATTGGTTGGAGACCGGATCGATGCGTTTATGCTTTCTGCGCCGAATCCGGAAAAAGCAGTTGCAGATGGGATTGCGACAATTATCATCCGTCCGGGAAAGGATATCGATATATTCAAAGATTTCATGTTCACCAACGTCGCTGTCAAACGAGACTGGGCAGAGAAGAATTCATCGCTGGTTGAGAGTTATTGCAAAGCGCTGGACAAAGCCAATAAGTTTGTCATGGAAAACCCCGCTAAAGCTGCCCAGATCCTTCATAAAACCTGGTATAAGGAAACCCCTTTAAAGATCCTTGAGATGACGCTTATCGGTTTCGGAGCCAATACGGATGGTGAGATCTCCGAACAGGGTGTCAAGAACCAACTTTCGGTTTACGGTGAACTCGGTGTGATCGAAGGGAAGTTCGATACTTCGGAAGGGGTACTTTGGACAAACAAATACAACCCGCGTACAATCAGTAAGTAATATTTCTTTCTAATAGCAGGTGCCTGCCTTATCCCCGGCGGGCACCTCAGAGGCCCCTTCCATGATTTCCGTAACAAGGTGATCATGGGAGGATTGCAACGTGCCGGCACCACAAAGGCTCTGTGAAACAGGCGATGAAGGGCGACTCCGCAATGAGCGTCAGTGAAGACAAACACCTGGAGCAACTGAAAGCGCGTGTAAGCAAGGAACACCTTCACCGGGGTCGTCGTGAAATTCTATTTACTCTGGTAGCTCGCGTGGTTATCATTGTGGGCTTTATTGCGGTGTGGGAATCGGCTTCAGGAAGGATTATCGATCCGTTCTTTTTTTCTTCTCCATCTGCCATCGTTCTCCAAACCATCCGATGGATCCAATCCGGTACTTTGTGGTTTCATTTGCAATTTACGCTCGTTGAGCTGTTGTTGGGTTATCTGCTCGGTGTGGTAACCGCTCTTTCTTCTGCTTTCGTTATGGGACTTCTGTATTTTTTCTACGAGGTTGTTGAGCCTCTCGTTGTTATTTTGTATTCTATTCCTGCAATCGCCTTAGGACCACTGCTGATCATGTGGTTTGGTGTCGGACTTTTACCGAAAGTTCTGCTAACCGCATTTTTTGTGTTTTTCATCATTTTTATGAATACCGTGCGTGCGATCCGAAATGTGGATCCCGGTTTGCATAATATGGCCAGGACGCTGGGAGCCGGCAGGCAGATGATTATTTTCAAAATCATCTTGCCCGCAATCTGGCCCTATGTTCTTACATCACTTGCGCTCGCGGTTCCCGATGCTGTGATTGGGGCAGTTGTCGGAGAGTTTATTGCCTCCTATCGGGGAATTGCCTTTCTTATTGCACTATCTAGTTCGAAATACCAGACGGCAGGTGTATTTTCGGCCCTTGCCGTGTTGGCGTTGGTTGTTGTTCTGCTTAATCTTGGCGTGTCGGCTGCAATGCGTTTTCTGGCAAAACGTACCGCTGGGATTGGATAGAAAAATGACAAGTATGTCACAAAAAATATTTCG
>JAHEHB010000353.1:5422-5828 GCA_024644775.1 Deltaproteobacteria bacterium | reverse complement strand
GAAGCACACCCGTGACCCTCGCCGGCACCATGGTTGAGCATACGGCTGAATGTTTAAGCGGTATTGTCATTAGTCAGTGCATTCAGGTGGGAGCGCCCATCATCTATGGCGGGGGTGCGACAGCTTTAGATATGCTGCAGGGGATTAACGCCGAGGGGGCCATAGAGACCAAAATGATGGCTGTCGCCAATAATGCCCAGATCGGGAAATATTTCAATCTCCCCACTGCGGCCAATTGCGGAAGAAGTGATGCGGTGATGTTTGACACTCAGGCAGCGACTGAATCGGGGTTTGGTATGCTTTTAGGGGCGCTGGCGGGTATCAACTTGATTCGTGGTGTGGGTATGTTGGATCATGGGGCCGCTGTTTCCATGGAAAAAATGATTTACGATAATGAAGTATGCGG
>JAHEHB010000353.1:0-5412 GCA_024644775.1 Deltaproteobacteria bacterium | reverse complement strand
TTCTTCAAGTATCATCGGTTCCGAACACACGTTGGAGTGGTTTAAAAAGGAACTGTTTTACCCCTCCCATGACATCATCAGTAGGATGAGCTATTCTCAACATGTTACAAGGGGAGGCGAGGAAATTTTTGACCGCGCTCGAGAAAAAAAAGAGAATATCATAAAAAATTACAAACCGCCGGCAATCGATCCACACACCCTCGATGAAATGAAAAGAATACTTATCGAATATGCAGAAAAGAAAGGTGAAACGATTCCTGAATTTATATTCGATGGAAGGCCGGGCCATTGGTAAGATCGTATCTCAACTCCTGGCCGAAGCCCTTGCTCATAGAAGAACCCCGGCAGCGGCCCCACAACTGAAATGGATTTCACGCCCAATGCATCCCCGTTTGGATCTGGCCGATAAGGATGCAATTTATAGCATTCTCGACAAGAACAAAAAGTGAGCTATTCGATTTTCTTGATGTTCGTGATCCTTTTTCTGAATACTAGATTCCAATTTCTCCAAGAAAAACTGGCCTCAATCGTTTTATAGTTCTTGCATTGATCATTCTAAGCGTTCAGAATAGCTGTAAAAAATTCTTTCAACTTCTTCAACCATGTAAAGTGGCAGGGATAAAAGGTCAAAAAAAACTTCAACAGTATCTGATGCCTGTCTGATAGAATGCCTGACTTTTTGGAGATTCGGCAAGTTCAGATCAAAACGGATCGCAGTCGGAATTTGTTTCTGATGCGCAGACTGGAGCAGAGATTTCAATGACCCGCTTTTACCAGCTTTTACTTCAACGGGAACTATGGACTGTCCCATTTGAAGAACGAAATCAACCTCAGCATTAGAGGATCTCCCTTCACGAAGCCAGTATGTTAGGGAAGGGTTTTTGTTACTCTTTCCTGAAAATGCAATATGCTGAGCAATAAACTGTTCTGCGACTCTGCCTTTGTTAATAAAACTCTTTGTTTTCAGATCATCCGGGGAAATCCACTGAATCCCGCACATACTGTTCATAAGACCACAGTCCATAAAATATGTCTTAAATTTGCGCTGATCAATCGACGCTCGTAAAGGAATTCCTAAGGCGTCCGAGTAGTACGCTTTCGTAATAACCTGCGCTTTTGCCAATAGATCCAAAGCATTGCGAAGGTTACGAGCCTGTTCATGAGGATCTATCCTGACATATTTTATCCTGTCGCCAGCACTGATGGGGATATAGTCAAAAACTCTGTGAAGACGCAGTAGATCTGCTTGGGTTGCATATTTTGTAAAATCATCTCTATAGGTATCTATAATTGAGGCATGGACGTCAAAGACTTTAGCAATATCCCGCGTATCAACGTATACCTGTACGGCCTCAGGCATGCCTCCTGTCAAAAAATAAATACGCAATACCTCGAGCAGGCGTTCATGGGCTGTCATTGGAAAAACATCAGGCAGAAAATATCCGATCAGAAGATTGAGCAAATCCATTTCATTAAGTGCTGAAAGGATTTCCTTAAATGTCACAGGGCCAAGGTAAAGATATTCGATCCGCCCAACCGGCATCGAATATGAGTGCTTTGACAGGGAAAATTCAAGAAGCGATCCTGCGGCAATAACCGGAAGTTCAGGATAGTCTTCATAAAAGTATCGCAGGGTCTGAATCGCTATCGGAACTGACTGGATCTCGTCCAAAAAAAGTATACCGCCCTTTTTGTTTATTGGGCCTTTTTGGCAAATATATTCCAGCTCGTTAAATATTCTTTGCGTGTCGTGACCGGCAAATACATCTGTTAGTTTTAGATGCCGTTCCAGATTAACCTCATGAAGCGTAAGCCCTTTTCTTTTAGCAAACTGTCTAACCAGAGTCGACTTTCCAACCTGCCTGGCCCCCCGGATTACCAAAGGTTTTCGCTTCACGGTTTTCAACCATTCGTCCAATCTTTTTTCAGCATGTCTTTTCATCTATAAGCCCGAACATATTAAGTCAATTTTTTATGCATATATCGAATAAAATACACCCTTGTTTTAGGCACTGTCAACATAAAAATTATATAATATTTTATTTCTGGATTTTTACAATCACCATTCCCAGTCAGAAATCAAAAGGACACGGTACTTCGTAACGTTCGATGAAGGTAAGGAATCTTAAAAGAAAATGTATTTATATAAGACAGTTAGAGAGGTATTTGTAAATATGGCATATTTAAGGTTACGCCAAAAAAATGACGCGTTATGCCACAGAACCAACCATGGTGGCGAAATTCTCTTAGCCGCTAAAT
Source organism: Deltaproteobacteria bacterium (assembly GCA_024644775.1). The sequence goes on along the minus strand of JAHEHB010000353.1, from coordinate 3,153 downwards.
TTAATCTATGCTGAAACATTGGTATTAAAAGAGGGGAAAAGAAGAGATTGGTGTCGGTTCAATGTTTCGGTAACGTTTATCTTTCAAAAACAAATTCTTTTAAAAAGTTGTGGCGTAAATTTTGCATTTTACGGAGCTTCAATACAAATCATGGGGTTGAGCGTACGGGGTTTTTTTAAAGCGTTATATGATGACGAGATAGAAATGGAAAACAAATGATACTCATTAATGCCCAGGATAGGAGAACTGACAAACTCGGTGCTTTCGCGAGGTATGTGCCGCTTTCTATCCCTATAGGTATTGCATCCCTCGCTGCTTATTTAATAGACAAAGGGCATAATGTCAGGATCTGGGATGACGCGATCAAGATGTTGACCCCTGAAGATATAAAAGAGTTGTTGAAAGATTGCGAAAAACCTTACATTTTTGGTGTTTCATGTCTGACCGCCAGCATATCGAGAGGTTTCGCCATTGCTAAATATATCAGAAGAACATTTCCAGATGCGAAAATAATATTTGGCGGTATCCATCCTACGGTTCTCCCTGAGGCAACATTAAACTCCGGTCTAGCGGATTTCGTGATTAGAAAAGAAGGAGAAGTGCCTCTGGAGAGACTATATATAGCGTTGAAAAGGGGGGCAAGTTATGAAGATATAAATAACCTTTCCTTCAAGAAAAACGGAAAGATTATCCACAACTCCACGATGCCTGGCCCCGATATGAACACATTACCTCCTTTCCCCTACTATCTATTTGAGAAACACAAAGATAGGTATGACTTCGGATTTGTTATAGGGTCACGAGGATGCCCTTATAATTGTATATTCTGTAGCCAACGAAGTATTACTGGGGGAGGATTTACTTACCGTTCAGCAGAGAAAGTTGTTGATGATATAGAATTACTTGTCAACGAATATAATAGGAAGCTTATAACTTTCTCTGATGATAATATGCTGACAAATAAAGAACGAATTCGGGTTATGTGCGACCTGATTCAAAAAAGGGGGCTCCATAAAAAGGTGGCCATCGACTGTCAGGTTCGTGGGGATGATATCAGTGAGGATATACTAAAACGATTAAAAGCCGCTAATTTTATAACACTTAACTTTGGATTAGAGACAGCCTCTGAAAGACTCATGCATCTTGTAAATAAAAAAGAGACTGTTGAGACCAATTTAAGAGCGTTGCAGATGGCTAAAGAATTTGGTTTTCAGCTTTCGGGTACTTTTATCTTGGGTTTGCCATCGGAAATTAAAGAAGAAAGGCTGGAGTCTTATAAATTAGCAAGAAAATATCTCGACTATGTTAGATTCAACAACGCTACACCCTATCCCGGCACTAAGCTATATGAAATCGCCAAAGAAGAAGGTCGCCTTAATATCGGTAAAGATTGGGAAAATCTTAACGCGTGTGGTACATTAGTCGAAGGCGCTTTTAGCAAGAAGCCTCTTCCTTATGTACCACTGGGAACGACCGAAATGGAACTAAAGTTAGATATTCTTAAATACAATCTATTCTTCTCTTTCAGATGGAAGGTGATTAAGAATTTGGTGAATCGAAAAAAAGGAACGTCAGGTTGGTTTAAGATGAAGAAAAATTGGTTTTTAGATTATAGAGAATGGGTTCATCTAACACGACTTAGTCTTAATGTTTTTGAAAGATGGGCTGAACTGATTGTACTTATTATAGCCAATAAAATAAAAGTAATAAAATAATCTGTGCTGTGGATTTTCGGATTAAATTAACGAAAAATTTCTGATAAATTTGGGTAATAAGGGTCTTGCGTAAATGCATTAAAATTCGAGCAGCGTTCAGTGGCTTTGCCATCCGAACGGCTCAAGGTTACATCCCAACCGGAGTTGTCCCCACAGCTTAAAGTAAGGAGTAACAATTGAGCCGTTTTGGAATATTATCACAAACCATTTGGCACTGTCACCCTATTGTTTGATTACCCAGACAAATTTATCATTTCCGGTAAACCACTTCTCCGTTTACAACCGTTACCTCCACATCGACCTCATGCCAGGTTTCAGGCGGCGTGCTGAAAAGATCTTGACCGAAAACAGTCAGATCCGCCTTCTTACCCGGTTCGATGGATCCTAATTCAGCCTCTTTTCGTGATGTCCAGGCGGCCGTCTCTGTAAATCCCTCGATGGCTTCTTCGAGACCCAATTTCTGATTCGGACGCCACCCGCCGGCCGGGGACCCATCGGTTCCCTGACGGGTTACCGCCGCCTGGATGCCGAGTATCGGACGGATCGGCTCTACCGGGGCATCGGATCCGAACTGATGCCGGACGCCAGCATCGCGAATGGTCTTCCACGCATAGGCGTTTTCGCAGCGTTCGGGACCCCATAGTTTTTCAGCCGGTTTCCAGTCGGTGGGCAGAAACACGGGTTGGACAGAGGCCACAACATCCATCTCTTTAAACACATCAAAATCCTCTGATCGTACCAGCTGCACATGCTCGATCCGGTCTCTTCGGGTGCCCGGATATTTCTTTCTCGCCGCTGTAATGGCTTCTAGAGCATTGGTTACTGCCAGATCACCGATGGCGTGTATGGCCACATCCTTTTCAAACCGATAGGCCAGCTCGGCTTTTTCCTGAAGCTCTTCTTTGGTTGAGCAAGCGATACCGCAGGCATCTTCAGGTGCGTCGTTGTAAGGATCATGAAGCAGTGCCGTGCCGGCGCCCAGGGATCCGTCGGCAAAAAATTTGACGTGACCAAACCAGAGATGATCACTTTTGTAGTCGTTCAGAATCCCTTTGTCGGAAGCCGTCGCGATCTCCTCCGGCGGCAACAAGTGATGAATGCGAATCTTTAGCTTATCTTCTCTGTCCAAGGCCTCCGCTGCCTCCCACTGTTCGAGTCTCTCGCAGGAGTGGACACCGGTCAACCCGAACCGGAGCGCTTCTTCCTGCGCTCTCATAATCGCTGCTTTGCGATCCTCCAGTGACGGGGGCGGGATATGGGCTTCGATCAGATGCCGCGCTTCTCGAAGCAGACCGTTGGGGGCACCGGTATCGGGATCGCGATCAATCTGCCCGCCGGGAGGCTCCGGTGTGCTTTTATTGATTCCCGCCGCCAGCAAAGCAAGAGAATTGATCCAAATGCAATGACCGCAAGCCCTGACCATCATGGCCGGATTCTG
>JAHEHB010000352.1 GCA_024644775.1 Deltaproteobacteria bacterium | reverse complement strand
CTGATTCTACCTCTGCCTCTGCCTCTGCCTCTGATTCTACCTCTGCTTCTATCTCTGTCTCCGATTCCATCTCTGCCTCTGCAGCAGCTTCTGCTTCTTCCACTGCTTTTGAGGCAATATCAATCAACTCGGTGGCTCTTGCTTCATCAATGCCTCTTACTTGGATTAAATCCTCGATCGAGGCGTTGCTGAGTTCTTCAGCAGAATAAAATCCCTGCTCATACAATGCATCGGCTAGACTAATTCCCACATCCGACAGTGCCACCAGGGAATCATAACCGACTTTCATGGCTTCGCTGTATCGGGTTTCACTCTTGACATCGAGCTGCCATCTCGTCAGTTTGGAAGCCAGTCTGACGTTCTGGCCCCGTTTTCCAATAGCAACCGATAGGTGCTCATCCGGAACGATCACCTCCATTGACGCATTCTCTTCATCGATAATCACTCTGGATATCTCCGCAGGGGCCAGAGCATTGCAAACATATCTTGCCGCATCTGCGTGCCAAGGTATAATATCTATTTTTTCGCCTCTGAGTTCTTGAACTACATTTTGCACACGACTGCCTTTCATACCGACACAGGCTCCGACTGGGTCAATATCAGGATCGCTTGAAGCGACTGCAAATTTTGACCGGCTTCCGGCTTCACGCGCTGTTCCCATGATTTTAACAATGCCCTCGCTGATTTCAGGAACTTCCGTTTTAAATAGATTGATCAAAAAATCCGGGTGGGTTCTGGAGAGCACAATTTGGGGGCCTCGGGTTTCGTGAAGCACATCCAATATCAGTGCACGAATACGATCGCCCCGCCGATACGTCTCTTTCGATACCTGTTCTCGAATCGGCAGAATTCCCTCTGTGTGGCCTAAATTTACGACAATATCACCACGGTCGATTCTCTGGCAGATTCCGTTTATTATTTCGCCTTTGCGCCCGATAAAGCTTGCATACACGGCGTCTTTTTCGGCATCCTTCATTTTTTGAATGATTACCTGCTTGGCTGACTGGGCGGCGATTCTGCCGAAGTTGGCTGTGTCCATCTTTGTACCGATACTATCACCGACTTCGCACTCCGGATCCAGTTTGTGGCCTTCCTCAAGGGTGATTTGAACATCAGGTTCCGTAATTTCTTCTACCACTTCTTTGAACTGGAACACTTCGATTTCACCGGTCCCTTCGTCGTATTGAACTTCGATGTCAATCTTGTTTCCGTATTTTTTTCTGGCGGCGGATTTTAGCGCCTCCTCAAGCGCTTGAATGAGGACCTCTCGGTCGATACCCTTGTCTCGACTCACTTGGTCGACGACACGCTTTATGTCTGCGATGAACATGGATACTCTCCGTTAAAATTTATTAGCCGCGCCTTTTGGATATCCTTTAACGGAATCGCAACGGCATTTTTATCAACCATAAGATTTACACTCTCTTTCGATAATCCCAGCAAAGTACCCTGGAAGTTTTTTTGACCATCAACCGGCTGAATCGTTTTGACCCTCACCTTGTGTCCCTTAAATCTTTCATAATCTGTCGTTTTACCAATTGGACGATCCAGCCCGGGTGATGTTACTTCGAAATGATAGGGGCCGAGATGATCAAGGTATACGTCAAGCAAATCTCCGAGTTGTCGACTGATGCGTACACAGTCATCCAAATTCACCCCACCGGGCTTGTCGATGTACAGCCGAAGAATTCTACCGGTAGATTCCCTTTGGTATTCCACATGAACCAGCTCGATTCCTTCAGCCTCACATAACGGTTCAGCGATGGTATTGACCTTTTCGATGGTGACCGACACTTTTTCCCCAGGATACCGCGTTTCGTCTATCGCTGATCCTATCGGGTTTCTTTTTTTCTTTTGTACACGATTCATGACATACATCTTAAAAAACAGAAACGGGCTGACGCCCGTTTTTTTCTTCGGTAGACTTTTTAAAGGTGGATGAAACCGTTATCAGTTCATAAAATTATCCGATCGCATGAAAATTAAATCCAGCCACACTTACCGACAAAAAGCCCTACCACACCATGTCCCCTTTGACGAAAAGGGCGAACAGCCTTGGAGCGGGCAACGAGATTCGAACTCGCGACTTCAAGCTTGGGAAGCTTGTACTCTACCAACTGAGTTATGCCCGCTAGCTAGTGAGCTAACTTACGACAAAATCGTATGCTTGTCAATAAATTTCATTGAATATATTTAGGCAAGAAGATCCCGTATATGCTCTAATTCTGTGCGGATCTCATCCAGAGCCGATGATGGATCCTGATGCCGTTTATCCAGCTTTCTTAAATGGCGTTTTGCACCTTGAATCGTATATTTTTTGTTATAAAGGAGATCCTTTATCAGAAGAATGAGCTCCAGTTCATGCTTTCGGTAAAGTCTCTGGCCGGAGGGGGTGCGCTTCGGTTTAATTTGAGAAAATTCAGTTTCCCAAAATCTCAGTACAGAGGACGGAAGGTCTGCAATTCTGCTTGCTTCTCCAATCTTAAAGTATAGTTTATCCGGTATTTTATTTCGAGAAGCCCTGTCTGTTTTCATTTTAATTGTTTTTGCTCCCCGAGCGCTATCACGACGGAAGCGCTGCGTTAAACGACTTGACGAGCCGCGATGTTAAATCTTTATGGAGCGTATTGATTGTTTCATCTTTCAGGGTTTCTTTTGCGGATCGATAGGTAATTCGAAACGAAATACTTTTCTTTCCATCGGGGACGGGGTCGCCTTGGAAAACGTCAAATACATGCAAATTTTCTATCAGATTTTCCTGGAAATCTTCAACTTTTTTGATGATACTCCCTGTCTCAATGCTCTTATCTATAATGATGGTAATATCTCTGGAAATAGCCGGAAATTTCGATATCGCGTTGGCTCTATGGATATCCGGGATATGGGAAGAGAGCTTTTGAACGTCCAATTCGAACATAAACGTTGGATGCTTTAGTTCGAAGCGGCTCAGCACATCGGTACGCATTTCTCCGACCAAACCCAACGAGAGCTCTCCTATAAAAATTTCTGCGGTATATCCGGGCTTCATGTAATAGCAGCCATCAGCCGGCATCTGAGAAAACCTCGTATTGGCGACCTTTAGCGCACGAAATAGACCTTCCACCGATCCTTTAATGTCGTAAAAATCACACCATGTCTCTTTTGTCAGCCAATTGGCCGGTGAACTGCTTCCTGTCCACAATCCGCAAAGCATCTCAATTTCTTCCGGCAGTTCATTCCGATTTTTTTGAATAAATATCTTGCCGATTTCAAAAAACTTAAGATTTTTGATCTGCTGAGCAACGTTTCTTTGAGCGGTCGCTAAAAGGCCGGGAATCAACGTCGTTCGCATAACCGATTGGTCTTCGGTCAGGGGATTTAGAATTTCTACCATTCGACGACGTAGGTCGTCCGCGGGAAACCTCAGATTGTCGCACCACAGGGAGTTCATGAAACTGTAATTAATGGTTTCCATAAAACCCATTCCGGTCATCGTTCGTTTTATCTTATCTCGGATGTCCAACTCCCCGTGAGGGAGTTTTGTTCCGGCAGAGATGGAAGGAATTGTAATGGGAATGGCATTGTAGCCGGACAACCGTGCGACTTCTTCCATGAGATCTTCCGGTCTTTCAATATCCACTCTGAAAGAAGGGGGAATAACCTCCAGCGTATCGTTGTCCTCATTCTGAACCATAAACTCGATGGATTCTAAAGACTTCTGCACCGTATCCATCGAAAGTTGCGTTCCTAACAGACGGTTCGTTCTATTTACGCTGAGGCGTATTTTCTTTGTGGGTGTCTTTTTGGGATGTTCGTCAATAACACCACCGATTAGCGTGCCTCCGCCGATTTTTGCCATAAGCAGAGCCGCACGGTTTATTGCGGTAAGGGTACCTTCCGGGTCAACGCCCCTTTCGAAACGATGGGATGCATCCGTTCCCAAGCCTAACCGTTTGGAAGTTCTTCGAATACTTGGAGGACTGAAAAAGGCCCCTTCGATCAGGACTCGTTGGGTAGATACTTCAATCTCTGAATTAAGACCGCCCATCACACCGCCGATTGCCACCGGTTTTTTACCGTCACAAATCATCAGCATATCGGATGATAATTGCCGTTGCTTACCGTCAAGTGTACAAAACATCTCACCGTCTTTTGCCGTGCGGACGACAATCCTGTGTTCTTCGAGCTGGTCATAATCAAACGCATGAAGTGGCTGGCCGGTCTCCATCATCACGAAGTTGGTGATATCCACAATATTGTTGATGGGTCTTAAACCCACCGACATCAGTCTATCTTGGATCCAAAATGGAGATGGGCCCACTGCAATTCCGATCAGTAACCTAGCGGCATACCGAGGACAGTAATCCGGTGATTCAATGGTAACGGAAGTATAATGGCCGATATCTTCGTGAGGTTCCGGGAGGCGGATAGCCGGATAATTTATGTTCGTATTGTGTATGGCAGCGATTTCACGGGCGATGCCCAAAATGCTTAAACAATCCGGACGATTCGGCGTAAGATCAATTTCAAAAACCGGGTCTGAAAGCGAAAGGGCTTTTGAAAGTGTTTTACCGACGGCTAATCCCCGGTCAAGTGTCATTATCCCGCTTCTATCGGTTCCTAATCCCAATTCTCCTTCGCTGCACAGCATTCCTTCGGATGCCTGCCCTCGAATTGTGCTCTCCTGCAATATCGTTCCATCGGGAAAAACGGTGTCGGGTAATGCCAAAGGAGACAGCATCTGTGCTTCGACATTCGGTGCACCGCAAACCACTGAAAGGATGCGGTCGCCACTATCCACTTTGCAAAGCGTTAGTTTGTTTGCATTGGGATGCGGTTCAACCGCGAGCACGCGGCCTACTTTTACGGACTGCAAATAGTCGTATTTGTCTAAGAGAGCCTCCACCTCCAAGCCGGCCATGGTGAGCGCTTCTGCCAATTCCGGTGGTGACATCTCAATGGAAACATATTCTTTAAGCCAACTGAAGCTTGCTTTCATTTTAAAACTGCCACAGAAATCTCATATCGTTTTCAAAAAACCTGCGGATGTCATCGATGCCGTATTTTAGCATGGCGATTCGATCTATTCCCATTCCAAAGGCAAATCCCGTATAACGATCCGCATCATACCCAACATTTTCGTATAAGGCCGGATGCACCATTCCCGAACCGAGCACCTCAAGCCACCCGGTCTGAGAGCAAACCCGGCACCCTTTGCCCCTGCAAATGACGCACAGAATGTCAACTTCTGCACTCGGCTCGGTAAATGGAAAGAAACTGGGGCGGAATCGAAGGTTGGTTTGTTCATCAAATATCTGATGAACAAAAACCGTTAATATACCCTTTAGATCGCCAAAAGAAATATTTTCATCCACCAAAAGCCCCTCGACTTGGTTGAACATCGGCGTGTGCGTCAAATCCGAATCACATCGGAACACCTTTCCCGGCATGATGATCCTTAACGGCGGTTGGTATTTTTCCATCGTTCGGATCTGAAGGGGGGACGTGTGTGTCCTAAGGACAATGGTGTCGGACACAAAGAACGTGTCCTGCATATCTCTTGCTGGATGATCCTTCGGGAAATTAAGGGCTTCAAAATTGTAATAGTCTGTTTCGACTTCAGGACCTTCCGCAATATCAAACCCAAGCCGTCTAAAAATATCGCATATTTCATTGGTGATTTGACTGATGGGGTGCAGTGAGCCCTGTATTGCGGGTCTACCTGGAAGGGATACGTCGATACCGTCATCTGCTACCCGCTCCTTTTTTTCGAAACCTTCGACCGTTTCCGCAATAGCACGTTCTATAATCTGCTTGACCGCATTTGCCTTTTTCCCGGCTACCGGACGTTCTTCCCCGGGT
>JAHEHB010000351.1 GCA_024644775.1 Deltaproteobacteria bacterium | reverse complement strand
ACAAATCCACCCTCTGTTCGGCTGGCAGCAGGGTCACTATCTTGTGACGACCGACCAGCAGACGGGAGAGGATATCGTTCTTCCGATTGCGGAAGAAAAATCGGAAACAGGAATATCCAAGGCAGTGCACACCTTGACAGTGGAGAACTTTAAACAGAATATTAGAGATGCCATGGAGACGGCGCAGTGATGAGAGTGATTGTAAGTGGTATCCTGGCGATGTTATTTGTTATCGGGTATACCATTGCTCCCTCGGCTTATGTATTAAACGGTGTTCGCTGGCCGGATGCCGAGACGATTTTTTGGGCAAAGGGTGATAACGATTTCTGGAATAACGTTTTCATTGAAGCCATGGCTCAGTGGAACAATCGATCAAATTTTGCGTTTCGATACCGCGATGCTTATGAGGATCCCTGCTCGACGGGTTATCCACGTGTAAACAGTTGGGCGTTTCGGGATACGATCTGCGGTATTGCTTTCGGGGCTACGACGTTAGCCGTCGCTCAGACTCGATTTATCGGAAGCAGTCTTGTAGAATCCGATATCATTTTTAATGATAACAAACCATGGGGTGTATATAGTGGCGGTCGGAACGGCGTTTTTGATTTCAGGCGCGTTGCTATCCATGAACTTGGGCATTGCTTGGGATTGGGTCACGAAAATCAGACGATCGCTATCATGAATTCTCGCTATAGCGATTCCATTGAAACCCTTCAAGCCGATGATATTTCCGGTTTAAGAGCGATTTATGGCGGCAGTGGTGCGTATAGCGGAGGGGTCGAGGCGTTTGTTACTCGATTTTACCAGCAATGCCTGGGACGAAACCCCGAACCGGAAGGCTTGAATTTCTATACTAATCGGTTGGTGAATGGTTCAGCTACCGGCAAAACTGTTGCAGCAAATTTTATCTACAGTCCGGAGTTTCTCAATCGAAATACAACCAATGAAACGTTCATACTCGTTATGTACAGAGCATTTTTTGACAGGGAACCTGACAACAGTGGTTGGCCCTATTATATTAACAAACTCAACGATGGCGTAAGCCGTGACAACGTATTTTACGGCTTTATTTATTCCCCGGAATTCCAGAATCTGTGCAATCGGTATGGAATTATACCTTATTGACGGCACTTAGGGGTTGTGCCCCAATTGGAATGTCGAAGATCCCGTCTTTAGCGGGGTTGGAGAATTGGATAGATGGTAAGGAGGAATTCTACCCATATTAGGCCCTTTAAAAGGAAATTCTTGCATTCTTTGTCAAAATTTTATCTCACCACGAAGACACGAAGGCCACGAAGATTTCTTTAAATTTTTTCTTCGTGTTCTTCGTGCCTTTGTGGTTCATTTTACGACCTGTTTGGTTCCCCGCAAAAACGGGATTTTCGCTTCGCTCCAATCGGCTCGTCCGGGGTAGGTTGATCAGGTTAAAACATACGCATCATATAGGTCACCAGTACAAATCCGGAATATGCCAGTTTCAAACCGATTCCGATCATATTTCCAATAAACACCCCCCATCCCACCCGCAATGCGTTTCTTCCCTTTTTTCCTGCTAAGAGTTCGCCAATTATTGCACCTGCAAACGCACCCATGAAAATCCCCCATGGTGGAAAAAATAAGAGACCGGCCACCATCCCTAAAAGAGATCCCCACATACCCGTTTTTGAGGCGCCAAATTTCCTGGCACTTACGGTTGGAACGATATAGTCCATTATTGTTAATATAATTGTAACAACCGCCATCACCACCAAGAAAGGCGTGCTAAAAGGCTCCCAGTTTTTCGCAAAAGAAAGAGCGATTAGGGACAAGAAACTGACGGGCGGGCCGGGGATTACCGGTAAAATACAACCCACCAAACCGATGAGCGCCAAGAGTAAGCCAAGTATTATAAGTAAACTCAGTAAGTTGAATTCCATGTATTAAACCAAGAGTTTAATAAACTTTTATTTTTCCCCCCCATCATTCGGTTGAGCTTACGACCGAAACCCTGAAGAGGGAGGGCAGAGGTTGCCGGCCGCTTTGTACTTGATACAAAAATGGGGATAGTAACGTGAAAGTCAACCGGTTATGAAGGTCAATCGATTAACTTAACAGCCAGACTTCTCATAAATTTATAAATATTTCGTTGAACATTGTAAATGCTAAAAACGATAATTAATTGATTCTTGACATCCCCCCAGCCCTTCGATATTCAGCTTCTATTCGACGGCCGATTTCCGCTGATCGCGGGCCGTTGGATGGCGTTACGAATAAATTCGTTCTCGATTATTCAGCTTTTTACGAATTCATCAGAGTTGTTTGATCAATTTTTTGCAAGAAGGCAGGTGTAAAAGATAGCCATCGACCATCAAATGGGAGTGGAGAACATTCGTGGTTCGACTCTCCAACATTATTAAGGAGGTATAAAATGAATCAATTAAAGCTTTCGTCTGTTGTATCAATCATATTGATTGTCGTGGTTGGATTGGTAATAACCACAAATTTAAGCGATGCGGCCGAGAAAAAAGTACGGTGGAAGGGGCAGACCTGCTTTGGCGTCGCCTCGCCTTTAGGGCAGCACACCATTGTTTTATGGAAGAAGTTTGTCGAGGAGATGAGCGGTGGCAGAATGGAGATCACACTGCACGATGCCGGCGAGATCGTCCCACCGACGAAGATCTATGACGCTGTCCGCGACGGCTTGCTCGATTTCGGTCTGAACACTCCGGCCTGGCAGAAAGGCAAATACCCGGCCGGCGACCTCTTTTACACCCTGCCTGCCGGTATCCTGGAGTTTAACGACCTGATTTTGTGGCTCTATGGTGGTGGTGGGAAGGAGCTAGAGCAGGAGATGTATGGCGACGAACTGATTGTGTTCCCTTTGGGTCTAACCCCGCCTGAGGAAATTTGGTCCAAGAAACCCATCAAGACCTTGGCCGATATCAAAGGCATCAAAATCAGGGCCGCGGGCCTTAGCATGGATCTTTGGGAAAAGCTGGGTGCATCGGTGGTCCTGCTTCCCGGCGGGGAAGTCCTGCCTTCGCTTCAAAGAGGTCTGATCGACGCCACCGAGCTTTTGGAAACTTCCTACGATTATACCATGGGGTTGCATGAGGTCTGCAAATATCGTTTCGGACCGCCGGTCCACATGTCCAACAATATCTTCCAACTGTTAATCAAGACCAAATCCTGGAAAGCCCTGCCCGATGATCTCAAAGCTATCGTGGAAAAAGCAGCCATGGCCGCCACCATGCAGGGCTATGCCGACTTTTGGCAAAGCACCATCGAGTTTAATAAGAAGATAGAAGCGTTCGGTACAATAACGACCAAGCTGTCCAAGGAAGATCAGCTCAAGTGTCGCGAGCTTGGCTTTGAGATTCTCAACGAAAAATCTCAGAAAGACCCCTATTTTAAGAAAGTCTGGGAGTCGCAGAAGGCTTTTATCAAGATGTACAAGCCTTACTACGACCTGACAAAGTTCGACTAAAGCAACCCCTAAGATACCGAAAACTATAAACGCTGAGTCTACGGCCGATTGCTTTCCGCCAGTAGGAGACAATCGGCCGATTAGCGAGGAACACGATGAAGTTTATCAAGAAAATCGATAGAATCAGCGAGTGGACCGGGGCGTTTTCGGCCTGGCTGGTCATTCCTCTTATGTTGGTCGTTATCCATGAGGTGTTACGCCGGCACGTGTTAAACACGCCGACTCGTTGGGGGTATGACACCTGCTGGATGCTCTTTGCCGCCCAGTTTTTGATCGGAGGGGCTTTCACCTTGCTGCGCCGGGGGCATATAAGGATCGATATCGTTTACGGTATACTGTCGAACCGGGCCAAGCTGATCTACGACACCCTTATTTCCATAGTGATCATATTGCCTCCGATGATACTGTTCACCTGGGCCGGTGTGTTTTTTGCCGCCGATGCGTGGATAACAGGTGAAAAGCTGTCTACGACCAACTGGTTTTTTCCGGCGGGCCCCAGTAAAAGCCTGATTCCAATTGGTTTCTTTCTCCTATCGCTTCAGTGTGTGGCTGAAATTGTACGCAATATCAAGGAGTTAAAGAAAGGTGAGCAGCAATGAGCCCGGATCAACTCGCCGCTGTGATCATGATGGTCCTGCTTTTAGCAATGGTGATCTGTGGGGTTCACTTGGCCTTTACCCTGATGTTTCTTGCCGTTGTCTTTGGGATGATTTACCAGGGACCGGTTATCCTCAATATGTCCATGCTGAAATTCTTTGGGACGATGGAGAGCGAGATTCTTATCGCCGTGCCCCTGTTTGTCTTTATGGGAACCATCCTAGAGAAGAGCGAGGTGGCCGAGGGAGTCTATCAGAGCCTCTATGAGCTGTTTGGTCCGGTTAGAGGGGGGCTCGCCTTCGCCACCGTGATCACCTGCACCATTTTTGCCTCGTGCACAGGCGTGATTGCGGCCACCGTTACCACCATGACCCTTCTGGCGGTACCCTCCATGCTCAAGAGAAAATACGACAAGGGATTGGCCACGGGTGTGGTCTGCGCCGGCGGGTCCCTTGGCATTCTGATCCCTCCGAGCGTCATGCTGGTTATGTACGGTCCCATGGCCAACTTGTCCGTGGCTCAGTTGTTTGCCGCGGCCCTTTTCCCGGGACTGTTGCTTTCGTTACTGTATCTTTTTTATATTGGTATCGGTTGCTGGATTCAACCCAAGATGGCGCCGGCCATTGCTGCCGAGGACATGAGCGCCTCGGGAGCCAAGCTCTGGGGACGAGCGGCCCTGAACATGTTGCCATCCCTTTTTCTGATCATTGCCGTGCTCGGATCCATCATCGGCGGCATCGCATCTCCCACCGAGGCTTCAGGAGTGGGGGCGTTCTGTGCCCTGATCATTGCCGCCTGTTACCGTAAACTGAATTTTAAAAACATGAAGGAGGCTGCCTACACTACCCTGATCGTTACGGCGATGGTTTTCTTCATTATCATCGGCGCAGGGATTTTCAACTCGGTTTTTCTTTTTCTCGGCGGCGGCGCATTGATCAAGAGCATGTTAATGGGTCTGCCGTTCGGTAAATGGTTCGTCCTGTTTGTGATGATGTTCATTCTGTTTATTTTGGGCTTCTTTATTTCCTGGCAGGGTCTCCTGTACGTTGTTGTGCCCATTTTCCTGCCGGTGGCGGCCAATCTTGGATTTAATCCTCTCTGGTTTGGTCTCCTGGTCTGCCTGAATCTGCAAATGTCTTTTCTAACGCCGCCATTTGCCTACGCCATCTTTTTCGTTAAGGGTGCTGCACCACCGGAGGTGTCCACCTGGGACATTTACCGGGGTGTGATTCCCTTTGTTATTCTGCAAGCATTGGCGGTATTCCTGTGCATCGTGTATCCTGAGTTAATTTTGTGGCTGCCTCGTGTCACGTTAGGCGGATGATAGGAAAGTGTCGGTGTTATTGCACCACTAATCCGGTAACTATTATTCAGGCATTGTTTGGTGTAAGAGCGTTGGAAGATCCCCCACCCGCGGGATTGCCATAATTGAATGCTATGGGGTATTGGAATAGTGGAATATAGGGGTAATGGATTTAACGGAATGAGATCTATTATTATAGAGATGGTACTCATCTGAGGTTAGAATCAGGCAAATATTCCCTTTTCATTCCCAATTTTCCATCGTTCCACCATCCCATTATTCCATTCGGTGTTTAATGATTGACACCACCCTTCAGGGGTGAAATTAAAGTTTGGTCCTCTGGGCCAGGATTCTTTACTTAAAAATGCACGGATTGGTAATTGAACCGGAAGGAGATATTTATGTCCGATCGTTCCCAAACGTTGTTATCGATGTATCGAACCATGGTTAAAATTCGGCAGTTTGAAACCATGGCTGAAA